>JAASTF010000264.1 GCA_021767525.1 Paracoccaceae bacterium | reverse complement strand
CGTCGCGCTTTGCGCGACTCCCCCCAGGATATTTAGGGAGAGAGGAAGATCAGCTCGTGCCTGCCGCCACCGCCCGTTCCAGCGCCGGGTAGCGCAGCGCCAGCGTGATGCCGCGCGCGGCGAAAGAGATGAGCAGCGCCAGCCACAGCCCGTGATTGCCCATCGGCCCGATCAGCAGAATGACAGCGGCGGCGTAGATCGCCGCCGACACGGCCATCATGTTGCGCATGTCGGCGCTGCGCGTGGCGCCGATGAAGATGCCGTCGAGCATGAAGGGCAGCAGACCCAACAGTGGCGCGGCGGCCATCCAGGGCAGGTAGGCGCGCGCCTCGGCCCGGACGGCGGGGGCGGTTGTCATCATGTCGATGATCGCGGGGCCCAGCAAAAGGAAGGCCAGCGCCATCAACAACGCCGTGGCGCCGCCCCAGATCGCGGCCATGATCGATGAGCGGCGCACCAGGTCGGCGCTGCGCCGGCCCACGGCATGGCCCACCAGCGCCTCAGCGGCGAAGGCGAAGCCGTCCATCGCGTAGCCGGTGATATGCAGAAATTGCAGCAGCACCTGGTTGGCGGCCAGCGTCACGTCGCCGAACCGCGCGCCCAGCAGAAGAAACGACACCAAGATCGCCTGCAAGAGCAGCGAGCGGATCAGGATGTCGGTATTCACGAGCCCCATGCGTTTCAGTTTCTCGGCGTCGAAAACGCGCGTCCAGTCGCGCCAGTCGGGCACGCGAAAGGCCGCGCGACAAAGCCACAGGCCGACCGCCAGCCCCGTCCATTCCGCGATGAAGGTGGCGGTGGCCACCCCCGCGACGCCCCAGCCAAGGCCCAGCACGAACCACAGGTCCAGCACCACGTTGAGGCCGTTCATCCACAATTGCAGGCCTAGCACGGCGCGGGTGCGCTCTTGTGCGATCAGCCAGCCGGTTATGCCGTAAATCGCCACCGCCGCGGGGGCGGACCAGATGCGGATGCGCATATAGGTTTCGGCCAGCGCCTCGACCTCGGGGCTGGCGGGGGCGGCGAGGAAGCCGGCGTGGATGATAAGTGGCTGGCAGAGGATCAGCAGAACGCCGCCCGTCAGGCCGATGGCCAGCGCGCGGGTCAGAAGCGCCGCCACCTCGGCCCGGTTGCCCTGCCCGGCGGCCTGGGCGGTCAGACCGGTGGTGCCCATGCGCAGGAAGCCGAAGATCCAGTAGACCGCCGACAGGATCACCGCGCCCACGCCCACCGCGCCGATCGGGGCGGCCTGGCCCAGCTGGCCCACCACGCCGGTATCGACCGCGCCCAGGATCGGCACGGTCACGTTGGCCAGAAGGATCGGGATCGCGATCTTTAGGACGCGGCCGTGGGTCAGTGGTTTGGCGGCCTCACTCATTCCGGGTGGGCATCAGGAAATGGCCGGTGGCCTGGGCATAGGCGCGGCTGCGGTTGTCTTGCCATGCCTCGACATGCACGCTGGCATAGCGCCGGCCCGAGCGGTTGACCTTGGCGCGCGCGTAGGCGTCGCGCGGCAGGCCGGAGCGCAGGTAATCGACGGTGAAATCGATCGTCTTGGGCAGGCGCGGCAGGTGGCCCGAGATCAGCTCGTCTGCATCCAGTTCGCCACGCTCCAGTTCCTCCCACAGGACAGACCAGGACAGGCCGATCACCGCCGTGACCTCGAGAAAGGCGGCCGTCACCCCGCCATGCAGCGCGGGCAGCATCGGGTTGCCGATCAGCTTGTCGTCGAAGGGCAGGATCGCCGTCAGCTCGTCCCCGCGGCGGTCGAACTCGATACCGAGAAACTGGATATAGGGCACGCCATGCACCAGCGCGGCCAGCGCGTCATCGCGGCGTTGCTTGACCACCTGGACGGGTTCGGGGCGTTTGCGGCTCATGCCAGGCCCTCGACCGTGAAGGTGCCGGTGGCGGTGGCCACGGGGCGGCTGTCGTCGTCATCCAGCGCCTCGGCCCGCACGAAGGCGACGGTGCGCGTCAGGTGATAGCAGGTGGCGCGGGTGCGGATCGCCTGGCCCGGCGTGGCGGCGCGCATATAGTCGATGCGCAGGCCGATGGTGGCCGTTGCCCCGGGGTTGGCGGGATGGGCGATGACCGCTGCACCGCAGGTGGTATCGAGCAGCGCATAAACCGCGCCGCCGTGAATCACCCGTGTTTCGGGATCGCCGACAAACCGCTCGTCATAGGGCATCCGCATCTCGGCGGTGCCTTCTCCGATTCCCGTGAATTGCATCCCCAGCGCCTTGGCATGGGGGATCGCCTCGGTGAATTGGCGTGCCATCTTGACCTTGTCGACCATCGCCTGCCCTTGTTTCGCCTTGTCGGTCAGGGGCCAGTTATTCGGGCTTGTCAGGCGGGGTTCAAGTGCTATCTTCTGAAACTGAGAATTACTCGCAATTGCAGAAAGACGCCCGCGATGACGGACAGCACCAGCAGCCCATCCCTCGTCGGCTTTGGCCGCCCCTTGCGGCCAAAGCGGCTGGCGGTCGCCGCCGCCCTGGCGGTCTTTGCGCTGGTGCCCGGCGAGTTCGGGGCGCTGACGCGCGAGCTGATGGTGGATGCCTACCTGGCGGTGTCCAGCTTTGTCGCGGCCACGCTGCTGCTGTTTTACGGGGCCGAGCGGTTGCTGGGTTTCAACATCGGTCACGTGATGAACAGGGCGCGGGCCGCGCAGGTGCCGCTGGCCGCACTGTTGGGCGCGATGCCCGGATGCGGTGGCGCGGTGGTCGTGGTGGCGGCCTATGGCTCGGGGCATGTCAGTTTCGGCGCGGTGGTGGCTGCGCTGACCGCCACGATGGGCGACGCGGCGTTTTTGCTGATCGCCACGCGGCCCGATGCGGCGGCGGTGGTGCTGCCGCTGTCATTCGCCATCGGGATCCTGTCGGGCTGGCTGATCGACGGGTTCCGCATGGCCCCGGCCATCGCCCCCACCGCCCGCCAGACCGAGATCGCGCCGCGGATCGGCCGGCTGCGGCGGCGCGACATGGCCTTTATCGCCATCGCCCTGCCGGGCCTTGTGATGGGCATCACCGACCTGACCGGCGCGGATGCGGGCGCCATATTCGGCGCGCAGACCGTGGCGGCGGTGGGGCTGGCGGGCACGGCGCTGGCGCTGGCGATCTGGGCCAATTCGCCCGTCACGGCGATGACCAACGCCGCCGATGCGCCGCTGACGCGGGTGGCCGAGGAAACCTCGTTCATCTCGATCTGGGTGATCGCCGCCTTCCTGGCCTATGATTACGCTGTGGCCTATGCCGGGCTGGATTTGCAAGCGATGTTCGCCGCGGTGGCGCCCTTGCTGCCGCTGATCGCGATCCTTGTGGGTTTTGTTCCAGGCTGCGGGCCCCAAGTTCTGGTGACGACGCTTTATATCAACGGGTTGATCCCCTTTGCCGCGTTGATCGGCAACGTCGTGTCGAACGATGGCGACGCCCTTTTCCCAGCCATCGCGCTGAACCCTCGGGCCGCGATCTGGGCCACCGTCTATTCCGGTGTGCCCGCGCTGATCGTCGCCTACGGGTTTTATTTCCTGGCGCCCGGTTTCATGAATTGACGCAACGGCATTGACGCCGCTTTTGACGCAGGTATGGTCTGCCCGCTGAGCGGAGGGGAGGCCGATGTCTGACACGCGACTGACATTCAAGGAAATGTGCGCCAAGTTCGACGTGACCCCGCGCACCCTGCGTTATTACGAATATATCGAGCTGCTGTCGCCCGACCGCGAGGGGCGCGCACGCTATTACGGCCCGCGCGAATGCGCGCGGATGACACTGATCCTGCGGGGGCGCAAGTTCGGCTTTCCGCTGGAAGAAATCCGGCAATGGCTGCTGATCTACGAAGAGGACGGCACCGAGGCGCAGATGCACGCCTGGATCGAAATGGCCGACCGGCAGCTGGTCGAACTGGCCGAGCAGAAGGCGCAGCTGGACGAGGCCCTGACCGAGCTGCGCGCGCTGCGCGACGACACCGCGAAAAAGCTGTCTTTGAAGTGATCGCACCGGCGTTGCGGCGTCAGCCGGGTCGGGTTTTCCTGACCCCGCACCGGGTGACCTGCACGCGATCCACGTAAAAAAGTTGCGCCTGGCCGCGGTTGACGCGACCTTATCTTACGTCAACCGCAAAGTGACGTGGCGTCCCTGTTACGTCAACCTCATTCCCTGTTGTATCGACTCGGTCAACATCCCACCTGAAGCGCATGACATCAGCGCAAAGAGTTGACCGATGACCGAGAGAACCATGACCATCCGCGAGATGTGCGACGCCTTCGACGTGACGCCGCGCACCCTGCGGTTCTACGAGGCGAAGGAACTGCTGTTCCCGATCCGCGACGGCCAGAAACGCCTGTTCACCCGCCGCGATCGTGCGCGGTTGAAACTGATCCTGCGCGGCAAGCGTTTTGGGTTCAGCCTGGAAGAAATCCGCCAGCTTCTGGACCTGTATCACGTGGGCGACCAGCAGCAGACCCAGCTGACCCGCACCTATGAAATCGCCCAGCAGCGCCTGGACGACCTGATCCGGCAGCGCGACGAGCTGAATACCGCGATCGCCGATCTGCAAGAGCAGATGAAATGGGGCGAAAAGATCATCGCCTCGACCAAGGCCCAGAAAAAGGCCGCCGAATAACGCCGGCCCCCGCCAAGCAACGCATTTAGGGAGAGAGACATGCCCAGCTATACCGCCCCCGTGAAAGACATGCAGTTCATCCTGCACGACGTTCTGAAAGTGACCGGCCAGGACGTGCCCGGCTATGCCGAGCTTG
>JAASTF010000263.1 GCA_021767525.1 Paracoccaceae bacterium | reverse complement strand
TTGGCCGATATCCTGGCGGTTGCCGCAATGATCGCACAACAGCGCCCCCGTGTCGGGATCAAAGCGGAAATCGGCGCCGCATTGATCGCAGGGAAAACGGTGTTCCTCGGTTGGGGCAGGGGGTGGGGCGGCAAAATCTGACATGGAGACGTGATAGCGCGGTGCGGAATACCCGGCCAGCTAGTTTTTTCACCACGGCCTTGACAGCCATAAATTGAATTACGGCAAAAATGGGGCTTTTTTCTTGAAAAGGTTAACGAATCGTTAACACTACCCTTGTTTCAAAGGGGGTTTTAACATGAAACACATTATTTTGGCCGCCGGTTTGGCCTGTGCCGCGACTGCATCGCAGGCCGTAACCATCGATTTCGGACCCACCTCCTCGGGGGCTGCCGATCCGTTGATTACCTTCACCGGCCTGTCGGTGCCGACCACGGTTACCGGCAACGCGACGCTCAGCCTGACTGTCAGGGGCGATCTCAACGCGGGCAACGAATACCTTGACGTGTCGTTGGACGGGTTTTCCCTGGGCCGGCTGTTCGATGGCAATCCGAACAACGACCTGTTCGACCTGCACCCGGATGTCGGCAACCAATCGCGAAGCAATCTGATCACCACGGCGACGATCCTGAATACCGATTTCGCGCCGCTGATCTCGGATGGCGTGCTGAACCTGACCTTCGATTTCAGCCCAAGTGTCAACTGCTGTGGTCCGGTGCAACTGCTTGAAGGGTCGATCACCTTTGACAGCGGCGCGACCGTGCCGTTGCCTGCGGCCCTGCCGTTGCTTGGCCTGGCGCTGGGCGGGCTTGGCTTTGTCGGCCGCCGCCGCCGCAAGGCCGCGGCCTGACCGCACATCGCGAGATGCAACAGGGCCAGCCGCGCGACCAGCGCGGCTGGCCCTTTCATGTTCGATAGACGTTACAAGAACCTGTGCAGCGCACGCGGCGTGATGATGCGCAGCGCGTTGTCGCGCAGCGCCGTGTGCCGCCACAGGTGATAGATCGCATGAAGCGCGGCGGCGGAAAACAGCACCATCTGCGCCAGCGACCCGCTGATCCCGGGCAGCGGGCGCCCCAACGCCTCGGCCCCGACCACCAGCGCGGCGGCGGCAGCCAGCACATACATCGCCCGGTGCAGCCACGGGTGCGCGAGGCGCAGCGCGCCGGTCAGTTTGGGCCCGGGCCGTGTCATCAAGCCAAAAACCAGCCCGCTGGCGGCAAAGCCCGCGCAGGCCAGCACGAAGGCCCAGGTCAGCCACGCAAAGCGTTCGCCATCCGACATCATCAGGATCAGCAGCAGCGTCACCAGCCAGTGCAAGGCGATCGTCAGGCGGCGACGGGCGCGGCGCATCACGCGCCGGGCGGCGGGGGCGGCGGCAGGATGGTAAATAGCTGCGCCAGCTCGGCCACGTCATCGGCGTGCATCCAGCCGTCTTGGCCGGGCGTCCAGACATAGGTTTCGCGGGTCAGGCTGCCATCGGCGGCCATCTTTCCCATGTCGGCCTTGGAAAACGGGCCCTTGGTTTCGCCGCCCTGGGCGATGTGCCAGACATGTTCAACCGGCGGGGGCGGCGGCGCGATGGCGCTCTGCGCGGGCGCCGCGCCCCAGGGCCCGGCCTGCGCCATCTGGTTGGCCATCGCCATGCCCATACCCATGCCCAGCCCCGCGCCCATGCCGGCGCCGGCCTCGCCGCCCTTGGCCATCGCCTCGGCGGCGGAGAACTGGGTGAACTTGCCCAGATCGCCCACAAGCCCCATGCTGGTGCGCTTGTCCAGCGCCTGTTCGACCGCCGGCGGCAGGCTGATATTCTCGATGTAGAATTCGGGCGTGGTCAGGCCGTATTCGGCCACCTTGGCCGACAGCTCGGTCGCGACCAGCTTGCCCAGCTCGCGGGTGTTGGCGGCCATGTCGAGCACCGGTATGCCGCTGCTGGCGATGGTGCGCGAAAATTCCTGCACGATGATATTGCGGATCTGGTAACTGATCTCGTCCATCGTGAATTCGCCATCGGTGCCGACGATTTCCACCAGGAACCGCGCCGGATCGGTCACCTTGACCGTGTAGGTGCCGAAGGCGCGCAGGCGCACCGGGCCGAACTCGGGGTCGCGGCACATGATCGGGTTCTTGGTGCCCCATTTCAGATCGGTGAAGCGCGTCGTGTTGACGAAGTAGATTTCCGATTTGAACGGCGATTTGAACCCGTGATCCCAATGCTGCAGCGTCGTCAGGATCGGCATGTTGTTGGTTTCCAGCATGTAAAGGCCGGGGGTGAACACGTCGGCCAGCTGGCCCTCGTGCACGAAAACGGCGGCCTGGCCCTCGCGCACGGTCAGCTTGGCGCCGTACTTGATTTCATGGCCCTCGCGCTCGAACCGCCAAACCGTCGTGTCGCGGCTGTCATCGGTCCATTCGATGACATCGATGAATTCGCCGCTGAGAAAATCCAGAATACCCATCAGTGTCGTCCTTTCCTTGGCCTGCGCGGGCGGGCCTGGTTACGATGGCCCACCGGCCAGGATGCGCGCGCGCGCGGAATAGATCGGGCGCGCCTGTTCCGGGGTCATGCCCGGTTGCAGCCGCGGGTCATACAGCATTTTCAAAAGCATCTCGTCATGCGTGGTCAGCAGCGCGAACTCGTCGTCGTCGTTGAAGATCGACGGGCGCGCCATGGGGCTGTCATTGGCCAGGCCAAGGCCCTGGGCCACCTCTTCGTGGATGCAGGACCGGCGCAGCAGGTCGGGATGTTCGGCACGGACGATGGCGATGGCACGGCGGTAGATGAAATCGTTGCGCGCGTCCGAAAAGGCGATGACAAGGCAATGGATCGAGCGCGGGATGTTGCGAATGATGCCCAGAGACGAGGGGTTGATATTGGGCACCAACTGCTGGATGCGCGGCACCGCGGCGGCGCGGTCGTCCTCGCCCAGGATCATCACGTGGAAATTGCCGTTGGGCCCGGTGCCGATCGGATGGCCGGTGATGCGCGACAGCCGCGCGGCATAGCGTGACACGATCTCGCGGTCCTTGTCGCGCCGGGCATCGGGCACGCTGGCGCCAAATTCGACCGTCAGGCGTACAGGATCGGTCCAGCGGCGCAGCTGGCCGGGGGTGTTGCGCGCCGTGGTCAGGCCCTGGCCACGCTCGTATTCGTCGAAAAAGGCCAGGCGTTCGAAATTGCGGATCAACGTGTCGGCGTCAAAAGGCGTGTCAACCCCGCCACCATCGGTGCGCAGCAACCCCTGGGCCAGCAGGTCGGCCTGCACGCGGGTATAGTAATCGGCCAGCGCCTTGCTGGCGGCCGACGGCCCGGCCTCCCGCGGGGCGGGCGGCGCGGCTGGGCGGTCGGGGCGCGTTTCCGGCCGAACCGAGCTGCGCGGCGGCATGTCATCGCAGCCGGCCAGGATCATGGACCCGGCCAGCGCAAGCATTGACAGGAAACGCAGTTTCATCGGCGATCAGCCCTGCGGAACCGAGGTGCCGGCATTGTCGCCCACGCCATCGCGGCGCGATTTCGCGGCGGCCAGGGTGTCGCGCAGCTCGGCCTCCATCTTTTTCAACTCTTCCTCGGCCTGGGCGCGGCGGGCCTTGCCCTCGTCTGCGATCTGCAGCGATTCCTCGATCGTGCCGATCAGGTCGGCATTGGCCTGTTTCACGGCCTCGATGTCGAAAACGCCGCGCTCCATCTCTTCGCGGATCATCTTGTTGCTTTCGCGCAGGTTCTTGGCGTTGGCGGTCAGCAATTCGTTTGTCAGGTCGTTGGCGTCGCGCACAGCGGCCGCGGCCTCGGCCGAACGCTGGATGGTGACGGCCTGGGCCAGCTGGGTTTCCCACAGCGGCACGGTGTTCACCAGGGTGCTGTTGATCTTGGTGACCAGCGACTTGTCATTTTCCTGCACCAGCCGGATCGAGGGCAGCGATTGCATGGTCACCTGGCGCGTCAGTTTCAGGTCATGCACCCGGCGTTCCAGGTCGTCGCGCGCGGCGCGCAGGTCGCGCAGCTCTTGCGCTTTCATCACCTGGTCGCCCTCGGGCGCGGCCTGCACCTCGGCCTCTTTGGAGGGAATGTCGGTTTCGTCCAGCTCTTGCAGCTTGGCCTCGCCCGCGGCGATGTAAAGCGCCAGCTCGTCGTAGAAGGCAAGCGTTTTTTCATACAGCATATCAAGCGACTTGATGTCTTTCAGCAGCGTATGCTCGTGCTTGAGCAGATCGTCTGTGATGCGGTCGATCTGGCCCTGCACCTGTTCGAACTTGGCGGTGAACTTGGCGAAGGGCGCGGCACGGCCCAACAGTTTTTCCCACCAGGTGCGTTCGCGGCGCACGTCCAGCTCGGACACGGAAAAGCCGCGGATCGTGGTGACGATCCCGCGCAGGCTGTCGCCCGCCGGGCCCACATCCTTGTTGCGCACGCCTTGCAGCATGGATTGGCTGATTTCCTGTAATTCCGCCTGCGCGCCCGAGCCGAAGGCGACGATGGAGTTGGTGTCGCCCATGTCGATCTCGGCCATGCGCTGGCGGATTTCGGCGCCCAGCTGCGGATCGGCCTGTTCCAGCGGCACGATCGCGTCGGCCTGGCCGGGTTCGGGCAGGACGATGGCGTTGACCTCTTCGACCTCGGCCAGGGTGGCCTGCGCTTTTTGTTGGATTTCCGTCGACATGCTGTGTGTCCTCATGTTGCCGTCAGGGGTGCGCCGGTTACTGGGTCCGGACGCCTTCGCGCTGCAGCCGGTCGCGCAGCACCTCGATTTCGATGGTCAGGTCGCTGTG
>JAASTF010000036.1 GCA_021767525.1 Paracoccaceae bacterium | reverse complement strand
GAACTCGGTGCTTTTGGGGGCACCGTGAAACAGCGGGTGAATGTCGTCGTGATCGTCAAGCATGTCGGGCCTCGCGCGGTTCTGGCGCTGTCTAGCGCGCGCGCGGCGTCAGGAAAAGGCCCGGCGCCCGAAGAAGGGCACGCGCCTTCCATTTCAGCGCCATACTTTTTTGGTTGTGTCGCAGGCGTATGCGTAAATCGGAGGGTGCCATGCGCCGTGTCATTGTTGGTCTTGTGTCGCTTTGCGGCCTTTTGATGGTTCTGGGGGCGGGGTTCATGATCGTCGATAAGGCGATCGATCAGGATAGGCGTGACAACGCGCGCGCCGCGATCGAGGACACGCTGGATCAATACGAAGACACGCGCGGCAAGGGCCGGGCGGGGCGGCTGATGCGTCGCGCCGTCGAAGGGATGCGGGGCCTGGGCCGCGGGATGCTGTTCAAGACCGGTGTGGACCTGGCCCAGGTTCTGCCAAACGCGGACGATGGCTGGTCGGTTCGCGCCTACGACGCGGCGGACGCCCAGCGGATCACCGGCCAACCTCACGCGCCGTCCAGTATCTATCAGAACGCGACCCAAAGCGTGCTGGCGCGCTTTGCCGCGGCACAGGACAGTGGGACAGACCTGCTGCGCGTTTACGAAGGCGCGGAAGGTTTGATCGCCATCCGGCTGGAGCTGAGCAAGCCCGACATGCGCGCGCTCGATCGCGCAAGGCCGAACGAGGTGGCGGCCCTGATGACGCCCGAAGCCAGGGATCGCGGCGGCAAGTTCCTGATGAGCGTCGATGGGGTGGATATCCGGGGTGAACCCAGCCTGAGCCAGGACATCAACGGACAGCCGCACAAGGCCGACTACCTGCATCTGCGGTTTGCGCTGGGCCGGGTCATGCGCGGCGAAGTGATCGCGACAGCCCCGCCGCAAGACGTGCTGGCGCTGGTTCAGCGATTGAATATGGCCGAGGTCTGGAACGCCCTGCCGCAAGAGGCGCGGGCAGGACGCGGGCAAAACGCGAGCATCGTTGTCTCAGCGCCGCAGGACTGATCCCGCCGACGCCTAGCTGTTGTCGCTATCTGTATCGCGCTTTCCCGGTGGCACCGGGTCATAGCCATCGCTGCCCCAGGGATGGCACCGCCCGATCCGTCGCATGGCCAGCCACGTGCCCTTGATCGCGCCGTGTTTCTCCAACGCTTCCAGCGCATAGGCGCTGCAGGTGGGCTGATACCGGCAATTATGCCCAACCCAGGGCGATCCCAGCAGCCGATAGGCCCGCACGGGCAGGGCGATGAGATGGGCAAGCGGAGTCATGCGGTTTTGTGCAGCTTGGACAGCGCATGGACAAGATCGCGCTTGAGCATGTCATAGGGTCGCGCGGCGGTGTCGCCGGCCCGCCCGATCAGCACGTAATCCCATCCCGGTCGACCATGCGCCGGCAATACGTCGCGGGCAGCGGCGCGCAGGCGGCGCTTGGCACGGTTGCGCGCCACGGCATTGCCGACCTTCTTGGAACAGGTGAAGCCCACGCGGATCGCATCGGTGCCGTCGCGCCGGTCGCGCGCCTGCACCATCATCGAGCCCACGCCCTGTTTGCGCGCGCGGGCGGCGCGCAGGAAATCGGCGCGGGTCTTGATCGTCACCAGCCCGGATTTGTCTGCCGGGCCATGCTGCGGACAAACGGACACCGCCGGGGGCGTATTCCCTTGGGGCGGTTTCGCGTCCCTCGGGGCCTCCGGCGGTGTCATCGTTGCAATCTGATCGCTTTGGATCAGGCGCTCAGGCTCTTGCGGCCACGGGCGCGACGCGCGTTCAGGATCTTGCGGCCGGCCTTGGTGGCCATGCGCGCACGAAAACCGTGGCGGCGCTTGCGAACCAGGTTCGAGGGTTGGTAGGTGCGTTTCATCGCTGCCATCTCCGAATAATGCGGCCCTGCGGCGCGGATTCGCGCAAAGCCAGTGATCTGAAGCCCGGTCTATAGGCGGGCCATTTGTATAAGTCAAACCGGGATCGCGCGGTTTGAAACAAAAAACGCCCCCTTTGCCCGCCCGATTGTTACAAGCCGGCGCTTTCCCTGCAATATACCGCATTTTGCCGTCACCCGCGATCAAGCGGGCGTGAGGGGGGTATCAAAACGCGCGGCGTCCGCGCATTTTGACACGGCACTCAACGGAAAGCAGGCGCATGAGCGAAAGCACCAATCAAAGCCGGCACGACAAGGGCGCGCTGCGCCGCAACCTGCCCTTGATCGCCATCCTGGTCGTTGCGGCGATCGGTGCCTTTACCCTGCGCGACGTTTTGAACTTTGAAACGCTGCGCGACAACCGCGAGGCGCTGTTGGTCTTTCGCGATGCCAATTACCTGGGCACGGCGCTGGGTTTCATGGCGGTTTATATCCTGATCGTGGCCTTTTCGCTGCCCGGCGCCACCATCGCCACGCTGACCGGGGGGTTCCTGTTCGGCACCTGGATCGGCGCGGCGCTGAACGTCACCGCCGCCACGATCGGCGCCATCGCCATTTTCCTGGCGGCGCGGATGGGGCTGGGCCAGCGACTGGCCGCCCGGATGGACGAAAGCCAGGGCACCGTGCGCCGCATCAAGGAAGGCATCGATGAAAATCAGTGGTCGATGCTGTTCCTGATCCGGCTGGTGCCGGCGGTGCCCTTCTTCGTGGCCAACCTGTTGCCGGCGCTGGTAGGCGTCAGCCTGTTCCGCTTTGCGGTGACGACCTTCCTCGGCATCATCCCGGGCGGGGTGGTCTATACCTCGGTCGGCGCGGGGCTGGGCGACGTGTTCGAACGCGGCGAGACGCCGGACCTTGGCATCCTGTTCGAGCCCTTCGTTCTGGGGCCGATCCTGGGCCTGTGCGCGCTGGCGGCGCTGCCCATCGTGCTAAAGGCCCTGCGCGGCAAGAAAGGCATCTGAGACATGGAAAAGATCAAGGCCGATCTGCTGGTCATCGGGGCCGGCTCGGGCGGGCTGAGCGTGGCGGCGGGCGCGGTGCAGATGGGCGCCGACGTGGTGCTGCTGGAAGGGCACAAGATGGGCGGCGATTGCCTGAACTACGGCTGCGTGCCGTCAAAGGCGCTGCTGGCGGCGGGCCATGCCGCACACGCAATGCAGGCGGGCGGCGCGATGGGCGTGACGCCAGTGGCCCCCGATGTCGATTTCGCCGCTGCCAAGGACCATGTGCAGGCGGTGATCGACACGATCAAGCCCGTCGACAGCCAAGAGAGGTTCGAGGGGCTGGGCGTGCGCGTGATCCGCGAATACGGCGCCTTCACCGGCAAACAAACCGTGCAGGCGGGCGATTATGAGATCACCGCGCGGCGGATCGTGATCGCCACCGGCTCGTCCCCGTTCGTGCCGCCGATTCCGGGGCTGGATGAGGTGCCCTATTTCACCAACGAAACCATTTTCGACCTGCGCGACCGGCCCGATCACCTGCTGATCATCGGCGGTGGCCCGATTGGCATGGAAATGGCGCAGGCGCATCGCCGGCTGGGCTGTAACGTGACGGTGATTGAAGGCGACACCGCGCTGGGACGCGATGACCCGGAAATGGCCGGCATCGTGCTGGAACGTCTGCGCGCCGAAGGCATCATGATCGAGGAAAACACCACCGCCGAAAGCGTCTCGTCCAACGGCGATGGTATCCAGGTCAAGGCCAAGGATGGGCGCACTTTCACAGGCTCGCACCTGCTGGTTGCCGTTGGGCGCAAGGCCAATACCGACCGGCTGAACCTCGACGCCGCGGGCATCAAGACCACCAAGACCGGCATAAAGGTCGACGCCCGCCTGCGCAGCACCAACCCCAAGGTCTATGCCATCGGCGACGCGGCGGGGGGGATGCAATTCACCCATGTGGCGGGCTATCACGCAGGGCTTGTCATCCGCGAGGCGCTGTTCGGCCTGCCGGCCAAGGCGAAAACCGCCCATATCCCGCGCGCCACCTATACCAGCCCCGAACTGGCCCAGGTCGGCCTAACCGAGGCCGAGGCGCGCAAGGCGCATGGCCGCAAGCTGGAAGTCGCGCGGTTCGATTACCACCACAACGACCGCGCCATCGCCACAGGCCACCAGACCGGCGCGATCAAGGTCATGGTGGCGGGCGGCAAGCCCGTGGGCGCCACCATTGTCGGCCACCAGGCGGGCGAGTTGATCGCGCTGTGGTCGCTGGCCATTGCCAACGGGCTGAAGATGTCGGCGGTGGCGAACATGGTCGCGCCGTACCCCACTTTCGCGGAAATCAACAAGCGTGCGGCTGGGGCCTATTTCTCGCCCCGTCTCTTTGATAATCCTTGGGTCAAACGCGTGGTGCGGGCGGTGCAACGCTGGCTGCCCTGACGTGAGTTTCGAAGGTTAGAAGATGCTGCGCACCCTGTCCGGGCGATTCCTGATCCTGACCATCATCTTCGTGATGCTGGCCGAGGTGCTGATTTTCGTGCCCTCCATCGCGCGCTTCCGCGAGGATTACCTGCTTAGCCGGCTGGAGCGGGCGCAGATCGCCTCGTTGGCCCTGCTGGCCGACGACATGATCGACGCCGACCTGGAAGAAGAACTGCTGCGCAACGCCGAGGTCTATAACGTCGTGCTGCGCCGGAACGAGGCGCGGCAGCTGATCCTGCAATCGCCCGTGCCGCAACCCATCGACGCCACCTTCGATCTGCGCGAGGCCTCGGCCTTGGTGCTGATCCGCGATGCAATGGCGCGGCTGGTTGATCCCGAACCGCGCGTGATCCGCGTCATCGGCAACCCCGTGCGCGAGGCCGGTCTGCTGATCGAGGTCACGATGGAAACCGCGCCACTGCGCGCGGCGATGCTGGATTACGGGCTGCGCATCCTGATCCTGTCGGCGGTGATCTCGATCTTTACCGCGTCGCTTTTGTTCCTGTCGGTGCGCGCGCTTCTGGTCAAACCGATCAAGGGCGTCGTCACGGCGATGCAACGCTATGCCGCCAACCCCGAAGACGCCCGGCGCATCCTGACGCCCTCGGCCCGCGTGACCGAGCTGCGCGAAGCCGAAGAGGCGCTGGCCAAGATGGAAACCGAACTGACCGGCGCGCTGCGTCAGAAAGAGCGGTTGGCCCAGCTGGGCGGCGCCGTCGCCAAGATCAGCCACGATTTGCGCAACATCCTGACCTCGGCGCAGTTGTTCACAGACCGTATCGAAATGAGCGAGGACCCGGGCGTGCGCCGCATGGCGCCCAAGCTGGTGAACTCGATCACCCGCGCCATCAACCTGACCGAATCCACCCTGGCCTTCGGCAAGGCGGAAGAGCCGCCGCCAAACCTGACCCGCGTGGCGCTGACCGATATCGTCGAGGATGTGCTGGACAGCGAACGCCTGGCCATCGGCGACGAGGCCGACATATCGATGTCTCAGGACGTGCCGACCGACATGATGGTGCGCGCCGATCCCGAACAGCTTTATCGCGTGATTTCGAACCTGGTGCGCAACGCGCGCCAGGCCATCGCGCAATCCGGCAGGGGCGGCGAAATCAGCGTGCGCGCCTACGAAGACGAAGGCGACTGGATCATCGACCTTTCCGATACCGGGCCGGGCTTGCCGGAAAAGGCGCAGGCCAACCTGTTCACGCCGTTCCAGGGCGGGGCGCGCAAGGGCGGTTCGGGGCTGGGCCTGGCCATCGCGGCCGAACTGGTGCGGGGCCATGGCGGCAGCCTGACGCTGCGCCGCACGGGCCCCGAGGGCACGGTGTTTCGCATATCCCTGCCGATGGGCGAGGCAACCTGACAAACGCCTGTTCGCACGGGTAGGAAAGGTCGCAAAAGCATAGGTTGCAAAAAGCCCAAATCGCGCCACATTTGCGCCCATCACTGGCCCTCAATGCGCGGCATTAAGCATGCGTGACGACGATGAGGAGGCCACACCATGCTTATCCTGAATGCCCTGACCCGCGGTGCCGTGGCGTTTTTCATGATCATGTGCCTGGGGATCGGTGGGCTGATGCTGCGTGACGGCATCGACACCAGCGCATTCGGCGGTTTGATGGCTTATCTTCCCGAAAGCGCCCAGGTCGAGGAAACGATCGACGGGCTGAAAGCCACCTTGCAGCGCACCGTCAACAGCCTGTTGTAAGGCCGCCCGCCGCGTGTGGCGGGCCTTGCGCGGCTGCGCTGCCGACCAAGTGAAAAAATCCGCATTTTGCCCTTGCAATGCCCCGGCGTGGCGTCTATTCCCCGCCCTCACGGACTGGTAGCTCAGTTGGATAGAGTACTTGACTACGAATCAAGGGGTCGGGGGTTCGAATCCTCCCCAGTCCGCCATTTACCCCTGACGTTATGATCTGAAAACGCGCAGCCAGTGCGACACGTGCCATCGCGCGGGCACGCGTCAGTCAAGGCTGGTGTCGATCACCGGATCATCCATTTCTTGTGGCCTGTCGCCGGCCCATTGCGCCGCCAGGTGCACAAGGATGATAAGCATTGCGACCGGCACGATCACCGCGATCCAAACCATCGCGATTCCCAGCGTGTCGGCCGTCAGGCCGGCCTGTCGGCCCAGGTATCCCTTGGCGATGCCGCCGCGCAATCCGATGAACGAGAAATAGACAACCGGCAAGATGAAGGTCAGAACCGCGGCCGACCGGATCGCATCGGCCACCACGCCCAGCAGGGCGGGACGTTTCGGAAAGATGCTTTGCATCAGAACGGCATCGGCGCGCGTTTTGAACGACAGCGTCGTGCCCAAAAGCCCGGTCCAGACCATCATGTAGCGGGCGACATCCTCGGTCCAGATCGGGGGCGAGGCAAAGCCATAGCGCGCGATCACCTGGATCATCACGGTCACGAACATGCCCGCAACGGCGATGATCGCCACGGTCCGGGCAAGCTGGTGCAAGGCGTTGCTGGTGGCGATGATGAACTGTCGCATGGGCCGGTATCCGGGTTGTAGGGGGGGGCGCCCGGCGATGCGGGCGCCCGAATTGGCTTAGCGGGTCTGGGCCGACAGGGCGCTCCAGGTTTCCACGTCTTCCGCCGGCAACAGACCGGAATTGTAGACTGCTTTCGACAACTCGCGGAACGCGCCGCGCTCTTCGTCGGTCAGGCGCTGAACCGTCACGCCCTTGTCTTCCAGCGCGGTCAACGAGCTTTCCGACACTCGGTCCAGCCAGGCTTGCGTCGCCGCGTTGCCCGCCTCGACCGCGGCATCCACCGCGGCACGGTCGGCATCGGACAGGCCGTCATACCACATCTTCGACACGATCACCGCCCGGATCGGAACGATCACGCGCGCGTCGGAAAAGTTTTTCACGAAATCGGTCTGGCCGAAGGTGATCGGCACGAAGGGCGAGTTCAGGTAGCCGTCGATCACGCCGGTTTGCAGCCCCGCGGGCACCTCGCCCCAGGGCACGATCGTGCCGGACGAGCCCCAGGCCTTGTACATGGCGATCTGCGCGTCATCCAACGCGCGCATCCGCAGGTTGGCCATATCCTCGGGCTTGCGCACGGCGGCGGTGGTGGTGATGATTCCCGACGACGGCCCGATGGGCACGATCGCCACCAGCTTGACATCCTGGCCGGCGATGGCCTCGTTCACGCGATCGAAGATCTTGCCCTCTTTCAGGACGCGCTGCATGTGGGCGGCATCGTCGAACATGTAGGGCAGGCGCAGGCCATAGACGAAAGGATCGACCTGGGCCACCGCGCGCACATCCGACAGCGATACCTCAAGCAGGCCGGTCGACACCTGGTCGAATTTCTCGGCTTCGTTGCCGACCGAGCCGCGCGGCATTTCCCGCGGCTCCATCCCGGCCTCTTTCAGCTTGGCGCCAAAGGCCTGCGCCCAGTTATACGACCCCGAGGTTTCCAGATCGGGCTTGCTGTCGAGCGCGATCTTGACTTCGGCCGACAGGGCCGAGGCCGAGGCCATAAGCGCCGCAAGGGCAAGTGCTTTGAGTTTCATGTTCAGTCCTCCCATTTCAAACTCAATCGACGGAAAAGCCGGCAAGGCGTGGCAAGGCCAGGCTGATTTCGGGCCAATAGGCCAGCGCCATCAGCAACAGCACCTGCACGGCAACGAATGGCAGCGCGGTCCACGCAAGCCGCCAGTAATTCAGGTTGGTCAGCGCCGACACCACCACCAGGCACTTGCCCAGCGGCGGGGTGATCAGCCCGACACACAGGTTGAAACACAACACGATCCCCAGGTGGATCGGGTTGATCCCCTGCTCCAGCGCCTGCGGCGCGAACAGCGGGATCAGCAGCGACAATGCAACGGGCGTGTCCATGAACATTCCCGCCACCAAAAAGATCGCCACCAGGAAGAACAGGTAGCGCGTGCCGGTCAGTCCGATGCTTTCGACCCAGTCGGCCAGGGCCTGGCTCCAGCCCATTTGCCCCGCGAGAAAACCCAGAACCGAGATCGCCGCGAGAATGATGAATATGGTGCCGGTCATCCGCGCCGTTGCTTCAAGCGCATCCACGATCATCTCGCGGCTGAGGCCGGTGTAAAACTGCCCGGCGATCAGCGCGAAAAGAACCGCCACGGCCGAGCCTTCGGTAGGCGTCGCCAGGCCCAGCACCAAAGAGCCCAGGATCACAACCGGCAGAAACAGCGCCGGCGCCGCCCGTTTCAGGCTGGGCCAAAAGCGCGGCAAGTCGTCGGATGCGCCGCCGGGGTGGTTGCGCAGCCGCGCGATCAGCGCGTTCAGGATCATCAGCGACACCGCCAGCACCAGTCCGGGGATGACACCGGCGGCGAACAGCGCCGCGACCGAGGCCCCGGTCAGACCCCCATAGATGATCATGATGATCGATGGCGGAATGATCGGCCCGATCATCGACGACGCGGCTGTGATCGCGCCGGCGTAGTAGCGGTCGTAGCCGCGCTCTTCCATCTCGGGCACGAAGGTCCGCGACAGTGCCGCGCTGTCCGCGATGGCCGAGCCGGAAATGCCGGCGAAAAACACCGAGGTCAGGATGTTCACATGCCCCAGCCCGCCCCGGAAACGCCCAACGATCGACAGCGAGAAATCGATCAGGCTGCGGGTCACGCCGGCGCGCGTCATGATCTCGGCGGTCAGGATGAAAAGCGGCATCGCCATGAAGGCGAACACGTCAAGCTGCGCAAAGATGCGTTGCGGCAGGATCGACAGGAACTGCGTCTTGCCGGCCATGACGAAGGACAGAACCGAAACCGCGCCCATCAGATAGGCAAAGGCGGTGCCGCTGATCAACAGGATCACGAAAACGATGGGGATGATCCACATGGGCGTTTCCTCAGACGGCCGTTTGCACTGCACCGTCCCGGTGCGGACGGGTCACGGGCGGGTGCGTCACGATGGACCGCAGGCCGGGCGTGACCGGCCCAAGGCGCGACAGGTCGGGGCGCGGTCGCGCGGTTAGCGGATCAGCCGCGAAATGACGCTCGACCGTTTCGGCCACGGCCAGCAGCCCCTCGTCGCCCCGCACCGGCCCCAGCAGTTGCAGGCCGAACGGCATCCCGGCGCCATCGCGTCCCACGGGCAAAGTGATCGACGGCCCGCCCATCAGCGACCCGCGATAGGTCAGCGCCAGCCAGCGGTAATAGATGTCCATGTCTTGCCCATCGATCCGGGTGGCGTGGGACTGCGTCCAGGGAAAGGGCGACACCGGCACCGTCGGTGTCAGAATCGCGTCCAGCCCCGACATCGCCGCGTTGAAGGCGCGCAGGATGCGTGTCTGCTCGGCATGGGCCCAGGCGCGGTCGGCCAGGGTCAGCCGGCGGCCTAGGGCAAGGTTGGCATGGATCGTCTCGCCGAAATCCCCGGGGCGGTCGCGCGCGGGCTCGTCGAAGGCCGAAACAAAGCTTTCGGCGCGCAGGATGTCGAACGCCCGGTCCATCTGGCCCAGGTTCAGATCGACAGGCCGGCATTCGGCGACATGCGGCGCCAACGCCTGCACCCGCGCGGCAAAGGTGGCGCGGATGTCGGGATCGACGGGCGCGCCGCCGAAATCCTCGGACCAGCCCAGGCGCAATTGGCGCAACGGCCGGTCGGGCAGGTCGTCAAAGCGGTTTTCGGGCTGCGGACAGGACAGCGGGTCGTTCGGGTCATACCCCGCGCAGACGCGCAGCATCAGCAGCAGGTCATCCATTCTGCGTGCCATCGGCCCCAGCACCGATATGCCTGACCAGCCAAGCGGGCGCGTCGGATGCGCGATGACGTCGACCGAGGGGCGATAGCCGACGACCCCGCAAATCGCCGCGGGCAGACGAAGCGACCCGCCGGTATCCGACCCGGTGCAAAGCGGCAGCATGTCGGCCGCCAGCGCCGCCGCCGAGCCACCCGACGATCCGCCCGCGATCAGGCCGGGATCGAACGGGTTGCCGGTGGCGCCCCAGACCGGATTGCGGGTGTTGCCGCCGGCGCCCAGCTCGGGCACGTTCGTCTTGGCCAGGATGATCGCCCCGGCGGCGCGCAGCCGCGCCACCATCGGCAGGTCGGCGCCCGGCACGTTGCCACGGGCGCGGGGGCTGCCGTGGGTTGTCAGCAATCCGGCGGTATCCTGAAGATCCTTCACGCCGATCGGCAGGCCATCCAGCACACCCATCGGGCGCTGCTTGGCCCAGCGAGAGGTCGCTTGCGCCGCCTCGGCCACCGCACGCTCGGTATCGAAGGCTGTCAGCGCGTTGATGAACGGGTTCACCCGCGAAATATGCGCGAGGCAGGCCTCGAGATACCGGCTGGGCGTCAGCTCTTGCCGGGCAAAGGCATCCAGCACCGCGCAGGCCGACATATCGGTGATTTGTGGATCGCGCATTTCTCTGCTGGCTTGGTGAATGGTCTATGCCGACCAAGCCGCCCCCTCCATGTCATTCCGATCATGGTAATCCAAGGTGTTACGCCCGAAATAATGAGTTTTGCGCCTGAAACCTTAACAAAAAGGAATGGTTGTTGGCTCGGGCGCGGTTTCGCGCAGGCAATCCATGAACAGGGCGAAGGCCCGGTCCGAACGTTCGGTCCCGGGTTTCCAGAAACAGCGCGCCTCGGACAGAAAGCCACCCGTGTCCAGCGGCAGCACCACAAGATCGCCGCGCACCGCGTGGGATTGCGCGACGCTTTGGGGAAACAGGCCCAGTATCGGCATCTGGCGCAAAAGCTCCAGGTTCAAAGACAGCGAAAGCGACGACACCGTGTTGCGCGGGCTGGTCTCGCCATGCGCGGCAAACAGGGCATCGACCGCCCGCCGCGCCACCGAATCCGGCTGCGGCAGTATCCACGGCCAGTCCATCGCCTCGTGCCAGCCGATTTCGTCCTGCCGGGCCAGCGGGTGCCCGCGCCCCGCAACAACAACGATCGGTTCTTGCAGCATCACGGCCTGTTCGATGCCCGGCAGATCCCGCGGTTGCCAGATCCGCGCGATCAGAAGGTCGATCTGCCCGGCCTCGAGCTGCGGGAAAAGCGACACGAAATGCCCCTCGGTCACGGCCAGGCTGGCCTCGGGGGCGCTGCGCTTGAACAGGCCTATGGCCGGCGGCAGCAGGATCGGCGAAACCGAGCTGACAACCCCCACCGTCACCGCACCCGATACGCCGCTGGCCATCGCCTGGATATCAAAGGATGCGCGGTCCAGATGGTCCAGCACCTGGCGCGCGTGCTCGGCCAGCCGTTCGCCCACCGGGGTCAGATACAGCCGGTTGCGTTCGCGCACGATGATCGGCGTCCCGACGATTTGTTCCAGTTCGCCGATCTGTTTGGACACGGCGGGCTGCGTGACGTTCAGCGCGGCCGCCACCCGCGCCACCAGCTTGAACCGCGCAAGCCCGTGGATCACCCGCAGGTGGCGCATGGTCAGCTGTTTCTTGAAATCGACCTGGTCGATGGCATGTCTCCGTTTCCGCATCCTGCAGCCTGCGCTCAGCCTAGCAGCCGCGACGCGGTTTCCAAGCATTCTCGACGCATCGCGCGCACCGGGCCAAGGCGCGAAACAAGCCTTTCGAAAATCACGGTCGCGCCACGCGGTGGCCATAATCCTAGTGTCTCTTCCACGTTTAAAAATGCGTAGAGGAGCGAGCATGTCCCTGACTTCTGCCAATCACATGACCAGCACGGCGCGGCTTGTCGCGGTGGTGTTTACCCTGACGATTTTCCTCAGCGCCTCGCTGCTTTTCTTCGTGCAGCCGCTGTTCGCCAAGATCGTTCTGCCGGCCATCGGCGGCTCGCCCGCCGTGTGGACGACCGCGATGCTGTTTTTTCAGACGGTGTTGCTGGGCGGTTATCTTTACGCGCATTTTTCAACCCGGTTCCTGCCGCTGCCGGCGCAGATCGGGGTGCACCTGGCCATCTGGGCCGTTGCGTTGATCTTTTTGCCCCCGGCCTTGCCCGAGGGCTGGCAGCTGGATGCCGCGCGTCCCATCGCGGGCCAGACCCTGTGGCTGTTCGCGCTGGGCGTGGGGGTTCCGTTCGCGCTGTTGTCGTCGAACGCGCCGCTGATCCAGTCGTGGTATGCCCGCTCGGGCGGGCCGTCGGCGGATGATCCCTATTTTCTTTACGGCGCGTCGAACCTTGGCTCGATGCTGGCGCTTCTGGCGTTTCCCCTGCTGGCCGAGCCGCTGTTCGGCGCCTCGGCCATCGCCAACGGTTTCGCGGCCGGTTTCGTCTTGCTTGGCCTGGGCCTTGCAGGCTGCAGCGTGCTGTTGCGCGGCGCCGACCGGCAGGTGGCCGAGGTCACGACCGATGACGCCCCCGCCCCGGCGGTTTCCACGCTGCTTTACTGGGGGCTGCTGGCTTTCGTGCCATCCTCGCTGATGCTGGCCGTTACGGCCAAGATCAGCGTCGATATCGGCGCGGTGCCCCTGGTCTGGGTCATTCCGCTGGCGCTGTACCTGCTGACCTTCGTCATCACCTTCAACCAGAATTCGGTCGTCTCGGGCCCGTGGCTGACCCGCGTGGCGCAACTGGTGACGGTGGCGGCGCTGTGCCTGATGACCGGCGTGATGGGGGCGCATCTGTCAGTGGCGATGATCGTCGTGTTGATCGCCTGCTTCTTCGTGATCACCGCCTGGTCGCACCGCACCCTGTACGAGGCGCGGCCCGCGGCCAGCCATCTGACCATCTTTTACGTCGTCATGTCCCTGGGCGGGGCCGCCGGCGGTCTGTTCAACTCGATCGTCGGGCCGGTGCTGTTTTCGGACAATATCGAAGGTATCGCGACCCTCTTGGTGGTGTTGCTTCTGGTGTTCGGGCGGCAGCTGGGGATCGGCGCGGACAGCGTCAGGCGCGGTGTGGCCCTGGGCCTGCCGCTGGGGCTTGCGGCGTCCGGGCTGGCCTTGCTGGCGGGCGGTGGCCTGCTGGCGCTGGGCGGGGCGGTGATCGGAGCGCTGGCCCTGCTGGCGCTGGCGCAACGCCGGGTGGATGTGCTGCTGGTCGGCGCCAGCCTGGTGGTTGCGCTGCCGATGTGGCTGGCCCTGCCCGATGCCCGCGTTTTCGCCGATCGCAGCTTTTTCGGGCTGCACCAGGTGGTCGACAAGGGCGGCGTGCGGCTGTATTCGAACGGCACGACGATCCACGGCGCGCAGCGCGTGTCCGACTTGGGCGCCGCGCGGCCAAAGCCGATTTCCTACTATCACAACCACGCGCCGATGGGGCAGGTGATGCTGTCGGATTTCGCCAAATCCGCCAAGCGTGTCGGCATTGTCGGGCTGGGGGTCGGCTCGCTCGCCTGCTATGCGCAAGAGGGCCAAGACTGGCATTTCTACGAAATCGACGAAATGGTCGACAAGGTCGCGCGCAATCCGCAGCTGTTCAGCTTTGTCACGGCCTGCGCGCCCCAGGCGCCGACGCATCTGGGCGATGCCCGCGTGGTGCTGGCCGGGCAGCAGGACATGAAATACGACATCCTGCTGATCGACGCCTATTCGTCGGATGCTGTGCCGGTGCACCTCACCACGCTCGAAGCGATGGAGCTGTATCTTGACCGGCTGGCGCCCGGGGGGCTGTTGGTGTTCCACATCTCGAACCGCTATTACGACATTGGCCTGCCCATCGGCCGCTCGGCCGAGGCCCTGGGCGTTCACGCCTGGCGCCAATTCGCGGCGCAGTCGGCCTCGGACGATCCGGGATACCAGAAAAGCGATGTGGCCATCATCGCCCGCGATCCGGCCGACATTGCCGATATCCTGGGCACCGGACGCTGGACGCCGATCCGTTCGGATGGCGGCCCGGTCTGGACCGATGACAAGGCCGATCCGCTGTCAATCCTCAAGCCCAGCGTATTCGGGCGCTAGGCCCGTGGGCTAGCCGTTCGTGCGGACCGGATCCTTCACCTGCCAGCGTGTCAGCGACAGGCGGTCATCCGGTCCGACGGCGGCGGTCAGCAGGCGTGGCGGCTGAAACTCGGGCAACGCGACCAGGCTGGGTGACCCCTTGAGGATGGGCGAGTCGCGCCAGCCGCTGTCATGCACGCGCCGGAACAGCTTGTCCCGCGTGCCGGCATTCCACAGGCTGACGATGGCGCGCCCTTGCACGACATAGCGGATGGCGGTTGCCACCGCGATGCGCGCCCCGTCGCGCACGGTCACGATGTCGGGGCTGTGGGTCATCCGCGCGCCGTCATCGCCGGTATCGCCCAGGCGCCGGGGACGGGCGGGGTCAGACGGGTCGAACGCGGTCAGGCGCAACCGCCCGCTGTTCTTGTCTCGGGCCGCTGCGACCGCCACCCAACGCCCCTGCCGCGCGGCCATCGCAAGGCCGGGGCGCCCGGTGATGTCGTGATCGACCAGCCCGCCGCGGCGGGTGACATCGGCCGGCCAAGTGTCAAGCGTCCAGAGATCAAAGCTCAGCTTGCCCTCGCGGGTGCGGAAAACGGTGGCCACCACGAACTCGGACGAAGCGACCGACCGCGCCTCGCCCGTCGTCGAAACGATGGGGGAAACCAGCACCGCGCGGCCGTGGTCGCGAATGGCCGAATGGGTTTCGGCATGGGCGATACGGCGAAATCCGCTGTCGCGATGGTATTCCATCAATTCAACCCGCATGCGCCCGTTCTTGATCTTGTAAACCAGGCAAAAACGGTGTGGCCCCAGGGCGATGGCATCGGGCTGCGAAAAGCAGTCGCGAAACATCGTGCCGCTGTCGTGGCGCGTCACGATGCGCTCGTCCTCGATATCGAAGGCGCGCAGCTCCATCCGTCTGGTCTTGGGCGAGCGGGTGGCGACGATGACCACACCATTGGTCAGCGTGCAGCAGGCCGGCGGGTATGACGCATGCCCGCGCGCGCCAGCATCGGTATGGCGGCGCAGGATCGGCGTGGCGTCGACCTCGAACAGCGCGGGCACAAAGGCCTCGTCATCCTGCGCGCGCAAGCCGCAGAGCACCATGTCGCGGCGGCCATGCGGGGGCAGCTCGGCCAGCACCGGCCGATCGCGCAGATGCCCGGTGGCGTTTTGCACCAATGTGCCGGAAACCGGCAGCGCCTTGTCTTCAAGCACCGCGCCCGAGGGCGCATCCAACCCCTCGTCCTCCCACACGGCTTGCAGGAACTTGTCGAAATTCGCGGGGCTGCGCCGGGCGGCGGTCGGATCCCTGCGCGCCAGCTCTTGCGTTTCGTCGTCGCTATAGACCGTGTCATTGCCGATCTTCTGATCGCGCAACCATTCATGCAGCAGCTCGTGCACGATCGTGGCCGAGCGGCGCAATGCCGTGCTTCGGGCGTAATCGGGGTAAAGCTCGAACCGCCGGGGCGCCAGAAAGAAACTGTCGTTCCGCCCGTCCGTCGTGCTGGTGCTGGCGGCGCTTTGCGGGCGCATCCGGATGTGCAGCCGGTCGTCGCGCAGCCGCCGATGCGCGCGTTCAAGCCGGCGGCGCACCGCCTTCATGTTTGCCACGCTCGAGGTCTTGCCGAAATAGCGCTCGGCCAGCGCGTCCTTGCGCCAGCGGTCGCGGATGCCGGCCTTGGTGCGCGCGCCCAGGATCGCGCGCAGATGGCGCAAACCCGCCGCCGCCATGCGCTGCGCGCGGGCCACATCGGCGGTTACGATCTCTTCGACATCATCGCGGGACAGGTTGCTGAAGGCATCCCATTCCTCGAACGCGGCGCGGAAGGCACCAGACGAATTTTCCCAATCGAATTCCGGTTGTTTCATGACATACCTGCAAATGGCTTGGCGGCGCAGCTGCGCCGTAGTGAGAAATAACCCCATGAAAAACATGGGTAAAAATGGATCAATGGAATGAGTGTATCACGTTTCGCGCGGCCGATCCACAATCGGACGTTGCGCGGTCAGCCGGGCTGCCGATCGCCCGTGGCCTCGCGCCAGTGACGGCGGCACAGGCTGACATAGGTTTCGTTGCCGCCGATCTGAACCTGCGCGCCGTCGCGCATCACCCGGCCCTGGGCATCCTTGCGCACGACCATCGTGGCCTTCTTGCCGCAATGACAGATGGTGCGCACCTCGCGCATTTCGTCGGCCAGCGCCAGCAGCGCCGCCGAGCCGGGAAAAAGCTGCCCCAGAAAATCCACCCGCAGCCCATAGGCCATGACCGGCACGTGCAGATCGTCCACCGCGCGGGCCAGTTGCCAGGCCTGCGCGGATTGCAGGAATTGCGCCTCGTCGATAAAGACGCAGGCCACCGGACCCTGCGCCAGCCGCGCCGCGATCTTTTCGAACAGGTCTTCGTCGGGGGCAAAGGTATCCGCGTCGCTGCCGATGCCGATCCGGCTGGCGATCCGACCCTGTCCGGCACGTGTGTCCAGCTGCGCGGTCATCAGATAGGGGATCATGCCCCGCTCGCTATAGTTATGCGCGGCTTGCAACAGCGCCGTCGATTTGCCGGCGTTCATGGTCGAGTAATGGAAATACAGCTTTGCCATGACCGGGGGCATAATCCGGCCTTCGCCGGTTTGGCAAGGCCGCACGCGACGGCACAAGGTGGAGGGTGGGCAGCGACGTGAGTGGTGGCAGCCGCGCATCCGCCCGGCGACGGGCGAGGCGATCCCCAAATCGCGAATGCGCGGCCAGGGCCCACCCTCCGGCCGGTCTGAACGTGATGACCGGCTATCCGGCAACAGGTTGCGCGCGGCATTCCCGAGATGCATGACAAATCCAACGCCAGCGATTAATGGGAAACGGTAACGAGCATTCCCCGCGCCGCGGGAAGGGGGCGATATGGACACCATCAGCAGTTATCTGAAGAAACACACCGAGGCGCTGGTGAAATCGGTCGGGATCGAGCAAGCCTGCCAGCTGACCGGGAAATCCAAGGCCACGCTTGGCCGCTATTATTCGGACCATCCCGAACATGCCGACCGGTTCATGCCCGTCGATGCCGTCGCCCGCCTGGAAGAGGCGTCGGGCTATCCCCATCTCACAAGCGCCCTGGCCGAGCTGAAGGGCGTCACCCTGTCGATAGACGAACGCCGCCCCAACCAGTCGAACAGCGGTGGTGTCAATTCCGATGTGATCGCGCTGAGCCAGCGGTTTGCCATGCTAATGGCCGAATACCAGCAATCGATCGAGGATGGTGTGATCACCGTGAACGAGGCCAAGCGCCTGTTGAAGGAAACCGTGGCGCTGCAACAGGTGCTGCTGGATATGAAGCTGCACCTGGAAGAAGAAACCACCTGACGCGACGCGTCCGCGCCCGATGCAACAGGCCCGCCTGATCACATGCCAGGCGGGCCTTTCTGATGCGATGGCGTGTTCGTATCAGGCCGCCGCGCCGCCCT
>JAASTF010000035.1 GCA_021767525.1 Paracoccaceae bacterium | reverse complement strand
GGCGTTCGAAGCCGGTGAAAAGGTCGTTCTGCTGATCGACGAGATCGACAAGGCGGATATCGAGTTTCCCAACGATCTTCTGCAAGAGCTCGATAAGATGGAGTTCTTCGTCTACGAAACCGGCGAAATGGTGCGCGCGCAGAACCGCCCCATCGTCATCATCACCTCGAACAACGAGAAAGAGCTGCCCGACGCCTTTCTGCGCCGCTGTTTCTTCCACTACATCCGCTTCCCCGACCCCGAGACGATGAAAAAGATCGTCGAGGTGCACCACCCGGGCATCAAGGAACAGCTGCTGACCACCGCGCTGACGCAGTTCTATGAAATCCGCGACATGGCCGGGCTCAAGAAAAAGCCCTCGACCTCCGAAGTGCTGGATTGGCTGAAACTGCTGCTGGCCGAAGACCTGACGCCCGAAGACCTGAAACGCGACGGCCCCAACGCCCTGCCCAAGCTGCACGGCGCGCTTCTGAAGAACGAGCAGGACGTGCACCTGTTCGAACGGCTGGCCTTCATGGCGCGGCGCGGCGGCTGATCGCCCGCACCGCGCCGCTGGCCCAGGTCACGCGCGGCCGATCTCGCGCTCAAGCTCGCGCCGGTGCCGGCGCGAGCGGATCTGCCGGGTCAGGATGTCTTCGGAATGGAAGGACAAGGCGCCGGCCTCGCCCTCGATCCGGTATCGCTTGTAGCCGCCCATCAGCTTGTGCGCCTGCTGCGCCGCCACGATCACTGACACTTCGACCTCGGAACAATCCTCCAGCTCGACGCCCGCGCCCAGCTTGTGCTCGGCGCGCTGTATGATCGTGCGGAAACTGCCGACATCGACAGCCTCTCCCCCGGCCAGTGGCCCTTGCAGCGTCTGGTCGCGGAAATCCTCGCTATCCACAGGCGTGCGCTCGACCTTGTCGGTGACCGAGGCCGCCATCTGCCGGTTCCCGCAGGTCAGCCGCACCTGCATGGCCAGGATATAGACCGCATCCGACCCCATGTTCGACACGATGCAGCGCGCGTCGCGCCCGTCCTCGGCCGCGCGGCTGATATGCAGAACCGCCCGGTTCGCCCGCTGGAACGACATCCAGATCAATTGCAGATAGGCCCCCCACACCAGCAGCATCGCCACGTTCAGCAGCACGTTCAGCCCGGCGGCGTTGTTTTGCACCCAATCCATCATGGCGGCCTCCTTTGGCACCCCCAACGCACCGAAAGGTCGGCTGTTCCACGTCGGCCGGGCGCGCCGCCACCGGAATGATGAATGTCTGACACCGGGCCGCCGGCGCCTTGGCGCATTTTTGCCACAATCGCCGGCAAAACCCCCTCAAAACCCCGGTTTCGGGCACGAAAAACAATCGGTTTGCATTGTTTCCAGGTTGAGAACCGACCGCTATTGAATTGGTTTTGCGAGATAAAATCCGCCTGTCCGCGACCCAATAGCCACCAGGGGGCGCGGCCACATTTCTGCCTCAATTCACCCTTAAGACCGACAACAAGAGGGGCAAAAGTCTTCTCAACAGAATAATAAACCGAGGCAGATCATGACCGGGACAGCTGACAGCCCCTGCCGGGGCTTGTGCCTTTCTGCGCCCTGCATTCCCAGCACGACCCCAGCCAACCAGCGCGGGGGCCGCCGATGATGATGCGCCGTATCCTGCTGCCGATCTGCCTGATGCTGGGCGCCTGTATGCCGGGCGGGCCCAGCGAAACCGCCACCCGCGCCGCGCAATATGCCGACAGCACGCTGCCGCCGATGAAAACCTTCGCGGCACCGCGTCCCATCCCGCCCGTGCAGTCGAATTCCGACATCGCGCGCGATTTCCTCGACCTGGCCTTCATGCTGGAATCGGGGCGGCGCCTGCCCTATTTCTCGCGCTTCGAGGGGCCGATCTCGGTGCGTGTCACCGGCCGGGCGCCCGCGCATCTGGGGCTTGATCTGAACCGGCTGCTGGCGCGCCTGCGCACCGAGGCAGGGATCGACATCCGCCTGACCGACAGCCCCAAGGCCAATATCACCATCCAGGCCGTCAGCCGTGCCGATATCCGCCGCGCCCTGCCCCAGGCGGCCTGTTTCGTGGTGCCGAACATCACCAAGCTCAGCGAGTACCGCAAGGCCAAGCGCAGCCCCCGCACCGACTGGGCCCGCCTGCGCGAACGCGAACAGCTGGCCATCTTCCTGCCCGCCGATGCCGCCCCCCAAGAGGTGCGCGATTGCCTGCACGAGGAACTGGCCCAGGCCCTTGGCCCCCTGAACGATCTCTATCGCCTGCCCGACAGCGTGTTCAACGACGACAATGTGCACACGGTTCTGACCGGCTATGACATGATGATTCTGCGGCTTTACTATGCGCCCGAGTTGCGCGCCGGCATGTCGCGCGCCGAGGTGGCCGCCCGCCTGCCCGCGCTGCTGGCGCGGATCAATCCCGGCGGGCAGAACCTGTCGCCGCGCCGCGATGGCAGCACGCCGCGCAGCTGGGTGCTGGCGATCCAGACCGCGCTTGGCCCCGGCGCCGGCCCGGCCGAACGGCGGCAGGCCGCCAACCAGGCCCTGCAAATCGCCCGCACCATGGGCTGGAGCGATCACCGCATGGCCTTTTCGCACTATGCGATGGGCCGCCTGACACAGCGCGTCGATGACAGCCTGGCGCAAGAGCATTTCGTCGCCGCCGATCACTATTACGCGCGGACCCCCAACACCGACCTGCACCGCGCCTATGTCGCCTCGCAGCTGGCGGCCTACGCCTTGGCGCAGGGCCGTGGCCAGGATGCGCTGGCCCTTGTCACCCGGCATCTCAACACCGCCGCCCGCCATGAAAACGCCGCCCTTCTGTCGACGCTGATGATGCTGCGCGCCGAGGCGCTGGAACAGACCGGCCGCCTGGCCGAGGCCGAGCGCGTCAGGGTGGACAGTCTGGGTTGGGCACGTTACGGGTTCGGCGCGGATTGGGCCGTGCGCGCGAAACTGCGCGAGGTGGCATCGCTCAACCCCGCGAAGGGACGTGGCTGAGGCTAGGCAGAAATGATCGTTTTGGCAGGCGCGCTTTTGGGCGCGATTTTCGGGGCCGTCCTGGCGGCCCGCCGCAAGGGCAAGGTGCTGGACATGGCGCAATACGCCGCCGGCTACGCGATCCTGTTCATGATCGTCGCGGTGTTCGTCACGCTTTTCATCCACCGCGCCTCGCTTTGATCGGGCGGGCCTGCGCTTTGGCTGTTGTCGGGCGCGCATCGCTGGCCTAGATTTCGCGCATGTTCCTGCCCTTTTTCGAAAACCTGCGCAAAGCCGACATTCCCGTGACCGTCCGGGAATACCTGGCCTTTCTCGAAGCGATGAAAACCGGCCTCGTCACCTATGACGTGGAAGGCTTCTATTACCTCGCCCGCACCGCCATGGTGAAGGACGAGCGCAACCTCGACAAATTCGACCGTGCCTTCGCCGCCACCTTCAAGGGGCTCGAAGACATCCAGCTGGGCGATGTGCTGAACGCCGTCGACATCCCCGCCGACTGGCTGGAGAAACTGGCCGAAAAGCACCTCTCCGACGAAGAAAAGGCCGAGATCGAGGCGCTGGGTGGCTTCGACAAGCTGATGGAAACGCTCAAAGAGCGGCTGAAGGAACAGCAGGGCCGCCACCAGGGCGGCAACAAGTGGATCGGCACCGCCGGCACCTCGCCCTTCGGCGCGCATGGGTACAACCCCGAGGGCGTGCGCATCGGGCAGGAAAAATCCCGCCACCAGCGCGCGGTCAAGGTCTGGGACAAGCGCGAGTTCAAGAACCTCGATGACAGCATCGAGCTGGGCACCCGCAACATCAAGGTGGCGCTGAAACGCCTGCGCCGCTGGGCCCGCGACGGCGCCCATGACGAGCTCGACCTCGACGGCACCATCCGCGCCACTGCCGAGCATGGCTATCTCGACGTGAAAACCCGCCCAGAGCGGCGCAACGCCGTCAAGGTGCTGCTGTTTCTGGATGTCGGCGGCAGCATGGACCCGCATATCAAGGTGGTGGAAGAGCTGTTTTCTGCGGCCCGCGCCGAGTTCAAGCACCTGGAATACTACTATTTCCACAACTGCCTTTACGAAGGCGTCTGGCGCGACAACCGCCGCCGCTGGGATCAGCAGACCCCCACCTGGGACGTGCTGCACACCTATGGCTCGGATTACAAATGCATCTTCGTGGGTGACGCCAGCATGTCACCCTATGAAATCGCCTATCCTGGCGGGGCCAACGAACACTGGAATGCCGAGGCCGGGCAGGTCTGGCTGCAACGCGCCCGCGATCAATGGCCCGATCACCTGTGGATCAACCCGGTGCCCGAAAAATACTGGGGCTACACCCATTCCATCGGCATGATCCGCGAGATTTTCGAGGACCGCATGGTGCCCATGACCCTCTCGGGGATCGAACAGGGCATGAAAGAGCTGACGCGCTGAGCGCGGGCACTTGCCAGACGTGCTGACGGCCAAAGCGTGCGCGCCCTTGGCAGAGGGTATAAACAGGGAGCGCGCTGCCTGACTCTTCTTACGCAGTCATATCGTTCAGGATGTCAGCCGTGCGGAACGAACCGACCCCAAAATAATCTCGACCAACGGTCGGTCCCAGCCCGAAGCGGTCATGGTGCAGAACTACAAGCTATGCAAAAGCGGGCACACGCGCTACGCTAGCGGAAAGGCTGCGATGCGGGACGGAGCGGACGTTCGAGCACGGCCATTGCCAGACCGCGGGATGGCGATCCAACACTCTTTCTAAGCACTTTATGCCTACCACATCCGGACGCCGCATGAGCGGCGCGCCAAGCTTCACCAAATCGCCAGCCCGGGGGGCGGTCTGGCGATGGCCGGGCACCTTCGGTGCTATTCCGGCCGAGGCTTTTGAATGACCGAGAAGAGCTCACAGCCGGAATTCGCTGCACTCAGGTTGAAGGGCAGCTGTCGGGAAACTTCACAAACTTTGCAAACTCCGCTCCCTGCGCAAAGCCGACGCTCACTTCTTTGCAGACCGGCAGTGGCACACCAGAGGCGAGTTGGCCAACTTAAGTCATGCGCAAAAGACCAGCTGACGGCGCGCGGCCCGTCGAACCGGCCATCCTTGCGGGCGAGCGATATCGCAGCCAACAGGTACCATCGGTGCCATTATCATGGCACTGCCGCGCGGTCTGTGGCAGCATCCTGTCATGATTGAATTTCGCCCCCTCGCCGATGACCATCCCGACCTCGCACAGTCTCCGCTGCTTCGGGGCGCGCTCTTGACCCTGCAATATGCCCAGCAGAACGGGTCAATCGGCCTGACCAAAACCAAGGCTTTCAAGCGCGTCTTCGTGCGCTGGGCGGTCGAGCATTTTGACTGGCCGGGGAAAAGCGCGGAAGAGATGTTTCGCGACAACAAGGTGATCAATGAATACGAGTTTCCTCCGCTCGAGGTGCTCCATTTTCTGCGGATTTCCCTGCGCTTGGGGCGGCACTTCAAGGGTGAGTTTCGCCTGACCAAGGAAATGAAAAAATAGGCCCTTCCCAGCAAGTCTTCATCGATTCTTCGCAGAGAAAACACGATGTGGCCCAAATATGAGGCGAGTTATGAGGCGACACAATTGGAAGTGGAGTTTCATTCTATGTGGAGATACGCGGCGATTATAGCCATGGGATTGATGGGCACATCGGCTCTTGGAGGCATTAACCCAACTGTAAGCCTTGATCCCGCAGAGAGATCAGCTTCGGGAACAATTGCGGCTCCAAGTGGTCCCATTAAGATTATCCCTGAGGATTTTCAAGACGAACATTCAGACAAAACAAGACACTTGGTGAACGAGGATGAGCTTCCGTCCATCTGGGTCGCCGAGAGCGACCAACCCAAGTCAGTAGAGCCTGGTGACCTAATTGGTGCGGTGAAAGGCGATTGGAATAGTGACGGATTGGACGATTTCGCGCTATTGAGCGTGAATAATGAGGATGGCTATGGAGTTAGACTGACTGTCCATGAAGCCGTCAAACTCGGGAGGCTAACCAAAGTCGCTGAAATTTCTTTTCCATACGGTGTTAACACCTTAATTGCCCGACGCTCGGATACCGTGTTTGCAGTGTCGACAGGCCAGAGGACCGGCCGTCACGATTGGTCAACCGAGATAATATTCGCATTCCGTGAGGGAGATTATGTGATTGCAGGGATAAACCTGTGGGAAGCAGATAGTATGGAGCCCGGCAATGAAAAAAGGTGCGAATGGAATTTGCGTACAGGATTAATTATTGAAAAATACGGGCTTGACGGAGATAGCCCAACAAAAAGTAAGCAGCGAATTTCTCCACAACACGCGCTATTAGAAGATTTTCTCGATGTGCGTGACCGCGCATTTCAACTTTGCAAATATTAAAATCAAGGCACGCGGTGCGCTGGTCTCACGGCTGAGCTATGCCGGGAAATGGCCATTCAAGTTGCCCGCAGCATCAAGTAGTGTAGGCTCCTACCCGGCATTTGCCGCACGCTACACGAATGGCTGCTGTCGGGAAACCGCCCAAACTTTGCAAACCCCACTTCCCGCGCATAGCAGACCTTCGGACAATTTGGAGCTTCCGACACTTTGGACTCATAACAGGCTTTCGCTGCTTGCTGCAGAAACCCTGTGCAAACCCAAAACCGACCGTCAAATTCCGAGAACAGAGCCGCGCCAGCGTGCACCGCGCAACGCCCAGACCAAGGGCCACCGCACCCAATCCATGCTGCACCTGCGATATGCATCACATGTGCATGAGATGTGCATGGGTTGTGACCCCGGTTTCTGGCCGACTCAAAGCGCCGTCTGAAACAGCCGCCCCGGCCCCCAGCCGCGCGCATCGACGCCCGCCAGTTGCAGCATGTGCCACAGCAAAGCTTGGTTCGAGCTGACCACTGGGCGGCCGGTTTCCGCCTCGACCGCGTCGATGATGCCAAAGGTGCGCAGGTTGGTGCAGCTGGTGAAAAACCCCTCCACCGCTTCGGTTTCCGCAAGAGAATTCAGCATGTTACGGGTCGACCCTTCAGTGATGCGGGCAACCGTGAAATCGTCGGCCTGGTCGAAACTTGCCTCGGCCACGGTTTCGATCCCTTCCGCGGCCAGATAGGCCCGCATCGGCGCCGTCACGCTTTGAACGTAAGGAGAGCCATAGCCCAGCTTTGCCACCCCCAACGCCTTCAGCGCGGCGGTGACGGCGGTGATCGGCGTGCTGACCTTCAGCCCGGGATGCGCCTTTTGAATCAATGCCTTAACCCGGTCCGGCCCGATGATCGTCGACGCGCTGGTGCAGCCATACCCGATCACGTCCAGACCTTGCGGCAGCCGCTCGGCGGTGGCGGTCATCTGCTCGGCCATCATCGCCAATGTCTCGGGCGTCACGTCCGCCTCGGCCGGGATACGCGCATGCAACAGGCTGACAGGCCGCCCCGCCAGGATCGTGCGCGCCTCGTTCTCAAGGCTTTCGTCGGTCGACAGAACGATCAGCCCGATGCGCACCCCGTCGCCAAAGCCGCCATCCAGTTCATAAGGTTGCGCCATCGCCGCGACTCCCCTGTCAGGTTTCGGCACAACACATCGGTTTTTACCCGGCGTGACAACCCATCGCTTGCCGCCACGCCCGCCCTGTCCCATATCTAGCCCATGTTGAAATTCGCCCCCATTCTTCTGGCCCTGATCTATGGTCTTGTGATGTATCGCTTTTCGGTCTGGCGCACCCAGGCCGAGCTTAGCGCTTGCTCGACCGAGCTGGCCGATCCGAAACTGGCCCCGATGCTGGATCGCATGGCCGCCGCGCTGGAAATTCCGCGCGTCAAGGTGCAGCTATACGAGATCGAGCCGGTCAACGGCCTGGCCGCGCCGGATGGGCGCATCTTCATCACCCGCGGCTTTTACGACAAGTTCCGCAAGGGCGAGGTCACGGCAGAGGAAATGGCCAGCGTCATCGCGCACGAGCTGGGCCATGTCGCGCTGGGTCATGCGCGGCGGCGGATGATCGACTTTTCGGGGCAAAACGCGTTGCGCACGGCGCTGGCGATGGTTCTGGCCCGTTTCCTGCCGGGCATCGGCGTCTGGATCGCCAACATGCTGACCACGATGCTGGCCGCGAAACTCAGCCGCGGCGACGAGTACGAGGCCGACGAATACGCCTCGGCCCTGCTGGTCAAGGCAGGGATCGGGACCGAGGCGCAGAAATCGCTGTTTCACAAGCTCGATTCGCTGACCAATGCCCGTGCGGGCGTGATGCCCGCCTGGCTGATGTCACATCCGCCCACCAAGGATCGCATCGCCGCGATCGAACGGCACGAGGCCGAGTGGGGCCTGAACACGCCCGAACAGACCTAAGCCGCCAGCGCCTTGCCCAGCCGCGGAAGGCGCGCCTTTTTCATCAGGCTTCGTATGTCCCACGCCTCGCCCGACAGGCGGCGGGCCGTGGCCAGAACATCGGCGCCCACCTCTGCCACCATCTCGGGCTGGGCCTGCCAGATGCCATGCAGAAAGGCGTCGGGGTCGGCACGGCTCAGCCCTTCTTCGGCCAGGATGTTGCGGGGAAAATCACCGGCATTCAGTGTCACGATCAGGTCGGCATGGCCCGCGATGGCCGCCGCCAGAACATGCGTGTCGGCCGCGTCGGGCAGCCACAGCCGATCCTCTAACGACGGTTTCCACGTCACAACCGCATCTGGCCAGGCGGCGCGCAGCAGCGCGATTTCGGCGCGCGCCTGCGGCTCGCCCTGTGGGCCCAGCTTGCGCGCGGCGCGGGCCCATTCTTCGAGAATCCGGTCAGACCACAGTGGGGTAAACGCCCCCTGCCCCGCCACGCCCAAAAGCATCTCGCGCATCACCGTGGGATACAGAATACAGGTGTCCAGCAGCACCTTCATAGGCGGTAAAACAGCGCCTTGAGGTATCCGCTTTCGGCCAGTTGCGGCAGCATCGGATGATCCGGCCCGGCAAAGCCGGTATGGATGATCTGCGCCGCGCGGCCCGTCCGCCCGATCCCGCGCGAGCTGGCGGTGCGGAACTTGGCCAGATCGGCCGCGTGCGAGCAGGAACACAGCCCCAGGTACCCCCCCGGCGCCACCAGCGGCGCGGCCAGGCGGGCAACGCGCTCATAGGCGCGCAGGCCGGCATCCAGCGCCTGTTTCGATGGCGCAAAGGCGGGCGGGTCGCAGATCACCACATCGAATTGCGCGCCTTCCTCGCCCAGGGCCGTCAGCACGTCGAACGCATCGCCCTTGCGGGTGTCGAACCTGTCGGCCACCCCACCCGCCTGCGCACCCGCGCGGGCCAGTTGCAGCGCAGACTCGGACCCGTCAATCGCCAGCGCGCTGGCCGCGCCATTGGCCAGACAGGCCAGTGCAAAGCCCCCCACATGGGAAAACACGTCCAGCACCCGCGCGCCCGGCGCAAGCCGCGCAGCGAAGGCGTGGTTGGGGCGCTGGTCATAAAACAGCCCCGTCTTTTGCCCGCCGGTCAGGTCAGCCATGTAGGTCGCGCCGTTCATCGGCACGGGCACCGGCGCATCGGGCGCGGTGCCCCGCAGCACGGTGTTTTCCTCATCCAACCCTTCCAGCACACGCGCGCGGCCGCTGGCGTTTTTCAGGATCGTCGTCACGCCCGTCACCTGCGCCAGCGCGGCGGCCAGATCGTCGATCAGCACATCCGCCCAGGCGGCGTTGGGCTGGATCACCGCCGCGTCGCCAAAACGGTCGATCACCACACCGGGCAGGCCGTCAGCCTCGGCATGGATCAGGCGGTAAAAGGGCGCATCGAACAGCCGCTGCCGCATCTCCAACGCGCGGGTCAGCCGCGCGGCCAGCCAGGCGCGGTCGATCACCGCGCCGCAGTCGCGATCCAGCACACGGGCGAAAATGCGCGAATTCGGGTTCACCGCAACCAGCGCCAGCGCGTTCCGCTCGGCATCTTCCAGCACGGCGATGGTGCCAGGGGCCAGCGCCTTGGTGCGGCGGTCGGTGACCAGTTCATTATCATACACCCAAGGGGCGCCATGCCGGATGGCGCGGGCATTGGCCTTGGGTTTCAGGCGGATCACGGGGTGCGAGGATGGCGTCATGCCGTCCTATTACTGTGCATTCGACCGGGCGAAAAGATCAGATCGGCGCGGCTTCCAGCCCGGCGACCCGTTCGGTCACGCCCGCGGGCGCCGAGCCGGGCTGCCACAGTTCGGCGCGCAGCACGTTGGCCAGGTGTCGGGTGATGCGCGTCTTTTGCGTCAGCCCCTGTTGCTCGGCGATAACGGCGTCGACACCGCCGTAGCCGCGCAGATCGACCTGAACCCGGCGCGGGGCGGCGATTTCGACCCCGGTGGCCGGATCGCGCAACGCCAGGTCAAAGGTGATCGAATGCACGCCGCCGATGGTCTGGCGCGTCTTTTCGGTCAGCGCATGAAACTGGCGCACCCGGATCGTCACATCCACCGGCAAGGCGCCCTGCACATCGGGCGCTGCCTGCCCCATCGCGGCGTCGAAAATGGCCCTGATCTGCGCATGGCGATCGCCGGCCGGATCCTCGCGCCAGACGATGTCGCCGATCGGGTAATAGCTGTCCATTTCGCTGACGCTCAGCGCGCGCGGCACCTCGACCGTGAAGGATTGCACCGCGACCGAACGCAACGCCGCGGCCGGCGCCTCGGCCGCCAGCGCGGTCACGCTTTCCAGCGGGGCGTTGCGGGTGGCGGTTTCCAACGTCGAACAGGCGGCGGCGGAAAGGCCAAGGATCAGGGCGGCGATGATGCGGGTATGGGTCATGCTTGTCCTCATGTGGGCGCGGCGGGCCTTGTTCGTTTTGCGATCAAACTGGCGGCAAGGTTGGGCGAAACTTGGACAGGCACGGTGCATTTGCGCGATGAACCGGGGGCAATTGCGCGTCGGATCGGTTGCGGCGTTATCGCTAACGCCCTATATCCAAGGGGGTCAACCAAGGGGGAGACATGCCACTCAACGATACCGTCGCCCGCGTGACCGAGCGTATCCAGACCCGCAGCCAGGCCCGCCGCGACGCCTATTTGGCGCGGATGCGCCAGGCCGGCGAGGACGGGCCGCAGCGCGCGCATCTAAGCTGTTCGAACCAGGCCCATGCCTATGCCGCTACCGGCCCCGACCAGCAGGCGCTGGCCACCGGCCGCGCGCCGCATCTGGGCATCGTCACCGCCTATAACGACATGCTTTCGGCCCATCAGCCGTTCGAGCGGTTCCCCGACCTGATCCGCCAGGCCGCGCGCGATGTGGGCGCCACGGCGCAGGTGGCGGGCGGCGTGCCCGCGATGTGCGACGGTGTCACGCAAAGCCAGCCGGGGATGGAGCTGTCGCTGTTTTCGCGCGACGTGATCGCGCTGGCCGCCGGTGTGGCGATGTCGCACAACACCTTCGATGCGGCCGTATACCTGGGCGTTTGCGACAAGATCGTGCCGGGACTTATCATCGCCGCGGCCACCTTTGGCCATGTGCCCAGCGTCTTCATGCCCGCGGGCCCGATGACCAGCGGCCTGCCGAACGAGGAAAAGGCCGAGGTGCGGCGCAAGTTCGCCGCGGGCGAGGTCGACCGCGCCACGCTGATGCAGGCCGAGATGGACAGCTATCACGGGCCCGGCACCTGCACCTTTTACGGCACCGCCAATTCCAACCAGATGCTGATGGAATTCATGGGGCTGCACCTGCCCGGTGCCAGTTTCGTGAACCCCAACACGCCGCTGCGCGAGGCGCTGACCCGCGCGGGTGCGCAGCGGGCGCTGGAAATCACCGCGCTTGGCAATGCCTATACACCCGTCTGCGACGTGCTGGACGAACGCGCCTTCGTGAACGGGATCGTGGGGCTGATGGCGACGGGCGGCTCGACCAACCTGGTCATCCACCTGCCCGCCATGGCCCGCGCCGCCGGGATCGAGCTCTTGCCACAGGATTTCGCGGATCTGTCCGCCGTGACCCCGCTTTTGGCGCGCGTCTATCCCAACAGCCTGGCCGACGTGAACCATTTTCATGCCGCCGGCGGGCTGGGGTACCTGATCGGGCAATTGCTGGAGGCCGGGTTGCTGCACGAAGACGTGCAGACCATCGCGGGGCCGGGGCTGAGCCGTTACACGCAAGAGCCGCAACTGGACGGCGATAGCGTAACCTGGGTGCCCGGCACCGATCACAGCCTGAACGAAAAGATCCTGCGCCCCGGCGCCGACCCGTTCCAGCCCACCGGCGGGCTGACCTATCTGAATGGCAACCTTGGCGAAGGCATCATCAAGACCTCGGCCATTTCTGCCGAGGCCCATGTGATCGAGGCCCCGGCCCGCGTGTTCGACGACCAGGACGCGGTGAAAGCGGCCTTTCAGAATGGCGAGTTGGATCGTGACGTGGTCGTGGTTGTCCGCTTTCAGGGCCCGCAGGCCAACGGAATGCCCGAATTGCACGGGCTGATGCCACCCCTGGGCGTGCTGCAAGGGCGCGGGCACAAGGTGGCGCTGGTCACCGATGGGCGGATGTCGGGCGCCAGCGGCAAGGTGCCGTCGGCCATCCATGTCGCGCCCGAGGCGGCAGCCGGCGGCCCGCTGGCGCGGCTGGCCGATGGCGACCTGGTGCGGCTGGATGCGCATAAAGGCACGCTTGAGGTGTTGACCGAGGGCGCGCTGGACCGTGCGCCCGCCACGCCCGACCTGTCGGCCAACCGCCACGGCATCGGGCGCGAACTGTTCGAGATGTTCCGCCAGAACGTGGGCCCCGCCAGCACTGGCGCGGGCGTGGTGGTCTGACATGACACCGGCCCAGATCAGCGAAAAAGCCGAGGCGCTGTGCCGCCGCGCGCCGGTGATCCCGGTGCTGGTGGTCGATACCGTGGCCCAGGCGCAACCGCTGGCCGCCGCGTTGGTGGCGGGTGGATTGCCGGTGCTTGAGGTCACGTTGCGCACCCCAGCCGCGCTGGATGTGATCGCGGAAATGTCTCGCGTGCCGGGCGGCATCGTCGGCGCGGGCACCGTCCTGACCCCCGAGGACGTGGCGGCCGCGAAACAGGCCGGCGCGCGGTTCGCCGTGTCGCCCGGCGCGACCGATCGGCTGCTGGATGCCTGCGAGCGCGAGGATTTGCCGCTGTTGCCAGGCGCCGCCACCGCGACCGAGGCGATGGCCCTGCTGGAGCGCGGCTACAGCGTGCAGAAATTCTTTCCCGCGGGCGCAATCGGCGGGGCGCCGGCGCTCAAGGCGCTTGGCGCGCCGCTTCCGCAGGTACGGTTCTGCCCCACCGGCGGGATCAACGCCGCCAGCGCGCCGGATTACCTGGCGCTGGCCAATGTGCTGTGCGTGGGTGGCAGCTGGGTCGCCCCGAAAAAGCTGGTCGAGGCGGGCGATTTCGCCGCCATCACCGAGCTGGCCCGCAAGGCCGCCGCGCTTTAGCTGTCGCGCGGGCGGCTGCGCCAGCCGCCCCGGCGACGCGGTCGGGACATGGTATCCAGCCCTTCGCGCATCACCTGCGTCATCGGGTGATCGGGCGCGTCCGCGGCATACCTGTCAACCAGCGCCGACAAGGCGCTGCGGCTGTCCTGGCCGTCGGGCAGGCTTAGCGCCCAATCCAGGAATATGGTCCGGCATTCCTCTGACGTGATCCCGTCGATGCGATAGGATTCGTAGATCAGCCCTTTCGGGTCCAAATCGTCGCCCTTTTTCATGCCCGCTCCTTCGGCAGCCGGTCCAGAACCGCGTCGATCACCTGCCCCGCCGCCCGCGTTTGCGCATCAAGCGCCTGTTCCAGCGCGGGCAGATCGTCGAACCCGGTTTCGCGCAGCATCATCGCGCATCCGCCCTCGCCCGTCTTGGCGGGATCGAAGGGCTTGTCACTCAGCAGTTTTGACACGGCCTGCACCTTCCAGCACAGCGCATGCGCGGCATCGAGGGCCGCGATCTCGTCGTTTTCAAGCCATCCCACCGCGGCACCGCAGGCCAGCCCGGATTCGATACTGCGCTCGGTCCCGCCGCCCAGCAGGGCGGCGGCCTGGGCCACCAGCTCGACATCCTGCAAACGCCCCGGCCCCAGCTTCGCGTCCCACGGCCCGGCGGGCGGCTTGGCGGCGGCGATGCGCGCGCGCATCTCGCGCACCTCTTGCAGCACCTGTGCCGCATCGCGCGGCGCGCCCAGCACGTCGCACCGCACCTGCTCGACATCCGCCGCCACGCCCGCATCGCCCGCCACGGGCCGGGCGCGGGTCAGGGCCAGATGTTCCCACACCCAGGCCTCGCCATGCTGATAGCTGTCGAACGAGGCCAGCGACGTGGCCACCGGCCCCTGCGTGCCCGAGGGGCGCAGCCGCATGTCGATTTCATACAAGCGCCCCTCGGCCATCAGCGCCGTTACCGCCGTCACCATCGCCTGCGTCAGCCGGGCATAATAGGCCCGCGCGGCCAGCGGTCGGCGCCCGTCCGAACTGTCGACCCCCGCCGCATCATAGATCACGATCAGGTCCAGGTCGGACGTGGCGTTGAGCCGCTCACCACCAAGCGATCCCATGCCCAGCACCATCGCCCCCCGCCCCGGCGGATCGCCATGCTTGGCCGCGAATTGCGCCACCACCACCGGGTAAAGCGCGGCCAGGCATGCCTCGGCCAGCTGGGCGTATTGCCGGCCGGCGGTATCGGCATCGATCAGCCCGCGCAAATGATGCACGCCCACGCGGAAATGCCATTCCTTGGCCCAGCGGCGGGCGGTATCCAGCTTGCGCTCGTAATCGTCCTCGGGCGCCAGCCGGGCCGACAGCTCGTCGCGCAGCGCCGCCATGCCGGGCCAGTCGGCAAAGAAATCACCGCCGATCACCGCATCGAACACCCCCGAATGGCGCGACAGATGGGTCGCCAAGGCGGGCGCGGTGCCCACGATATCCACCAAAAGGTCGATCAACTGCGGATTGGCCTCGAACAGCGAAAACAGCTGCACCCCCGCAGGCAGGCCCGACAGGAACCCATCTAGCGCCAAAAGCGCCTCGTCCGGTTTGGCCGCGCGGCTGAGCCGATCCAGGATATCGGGCGTCAGCCTGTCAAAGATTTCCACCGCCCGGGCCGAGCGCAGCGCCGGATAGCTTTTCCACCGCTCGATGATCTCGGGGTTGAACTCGTGCGCGGGCGCGGCGGGTTTCGCGTCGCCCCCGTCATCGGGCGCGAAAAAGCTTTCCGTCAGCTCGTGCACCTCGGTCAGGCGGCGGTGGATGTCGGCTTTCAACGCGTCCAGATCGCGGCCCATCAGGCAGGCCAGCCGCTGAAACCCATCCTGCGCCCCGGGCAGATCATGGGTTTGCGCGTCGTTCACCATTTGCAAACGGTGCTCGACCTCGCGATGGGCGACGTAATGATCGGCCAACACGTCGGCGGCGTCTTGCGGCACCCACTCTTTCGCGGCCAGCACCTGCAACCCCTCAAGCGTGCCGCGCACGCGCAGCTCGGGGTCGCGCCCTCCGGCGATCAGCTGCCGGGTCTGGGTAAAGAACTCAATCTCGCGGATGCCTCCACGGCCCAGCTTCATGTTGTGCTTGGGCAGGGTGATCGGCCCGCCCAACCCCTTATGTTCGCGGATGCGAAGGCGCATGTCATGGGCATCCTGGATGGCGGCGAAATCCAGGTGCTTGCGAAAGACAAAGGGCGTCAGCGTTTTCAGGAACCGCTCACCCGCCGCGATATCGCCCGCGCAGGCGCGCGCCTTGATGTAAGCGGCCCGTTCCCAAGTGCGGCCCAGGCTTTCGTAATAGGTTTCCGCCGCCGCCATCGCCATGCAGACCGGCGTAACCGACGGATCGGGCCGCAGCCGCAGATCGGTGCGAAAGACATAGCCCTCGGCGGTCATGTCGCTAAGCATGGCAGCCATCTTTCGGGTGGCGCGCACGAAACTGGCCCGCGCCTCGTGCCAGTCGTCGGGGTCGAACCGGGACTCGTCGAACAGGCAGATCAGGTCGATATCCGAGCTGTAATTCAGCTCGCCCGCGCCCATCTTGCCCATCGCCAGCGCCACCATGCCGCCCGCCGTTTCGGCGTCGTCCTCGGTCGCGCCGGGCAGCTTGCCGCGCTTGATTTCATGGCCGACGCAGGCGCGCATTGCCGTATGCGTGGCCAGATCGGCCAGCCGCGTCAGCGCGCCGGTCACCTGCATCAGCGGCCAGACACCCGCCAGGTCGGCCAGCGCGGTCAGCAGCGCGACGCGCCGCTTGGCCTGGCGCAGAATGGTCGGTAACACGTCGGGCGCGGCCGTTTGCACAGCGGCGAACACGCTGTCCAGCGCATGTTCGGGGTCGTCCAGCGCGGCGGGCAGCCACTCGGCCTCTTTCTCGGTCAGGGTCTTCAGGTAGGGCGCGCTGCCACCGGCCCCTTCGATCAGCTTGGCCAGATCGCCCGACAGCTCGGGCACGGCGGCGCGCGCCTCGGAACCACGCTCGGGGTCGTAGGGTCTGGGAAGGCGGGTGATGCGGGATGCGAAACTCATGGCCGAGGTATGGGTTGAACCCCGTGCGCCGTCAATCTCTGGTTCATCGGGTCATGTCACCGGTCGGCCGGGGTATCCTGGCTGAAGATATTGCGCCACGCCCCCGCCCGGAACCGGCAGAGGGACGAAACATACATCACCTCGTCTGCCGCGCCCGGCCGCGCATAGGTCGCGCGATAGGCCAACAGGTAATGCCCCGGCCCGGCGGGCAGCAACCGCGCGGTTTCGATCGCAAATCGCGCGATTGTCGGCCCACCCGCCAATTGCGCCAGGTGATCGGATTTGTCGGCAAAACCATCCCCGTAAATGCCCAGAAACTCATCGGCCAGCGCGGCGGCGTCAGTGGCGGCGTCGCCATCGACCAGCGCCTGCCAAACCGATGCCTCGCGCGCGGTGGCCTGATCCAGGGTTACTGCCTTGTCATTCCCGCTCATGCCCGCCAGCATGACCGGATCGGCAGCCAAGGCAAGAGGCCCAGACACATGAGCAAAAGCATGGCCCGCGTGCGCCGCACGCTGGAAGAGGCCGGGATCACCCCCGACATCCACGAAACCGACGGCGCCCGCACCGCACAAGAGGCGGCGGATGCGGTGGGCTGCGATTTGGATCAGATCGCCAAGTCGATCATCTTTCAGGGCCATGACAGCGGGCAATGCCTGCTGTTTCTGACCGCAGGCGGAAACCAGGTGGATGGCGCCAAGGCGGGCGCGCTGGCGGGCGAGGCGCTGGACCGCGCCGATGCAGCGGCCGTGCGCGCACAAACCGGGTTCGCCATCGGCGGAGTCAGCCCGGTGGGGCATTTGAACCCGATCCGCGCCTGGGCCGATCCGCGGCTGATGACATTCGACGTGATCTGGGCCGCTGCTGGCACCCCGCGGCATGTCTTTCCGCTGTCGCCGGACGATCTGATCCGGCTGAGCGGCGCAAAATTGGCGGATTTCTCCGGGTAAAGCGGCCCGCGTTGCGCGAAAAATCCATATATTTCCCGAACCAAATCAGCCACTTCTCCGAATAATGTAAAAAACATTCACATCACCCCTTGCGTGCCGCGTGCCCCACTCCCATCTGCTGTAATGTGAAAGACATTCACATCGTATCAACGGAGAGAGACATGACACCCGCCGCAACCTATACCGACACGCCCTCCCGGCCCTCTGGCTGGTTGACGCGTGCCGAAGCCTGGCTTGACGCCCGTGGCAAGGGCGCCTGGATCGCCGCAATGGTCCTGGGCTTCATCTTTTTCT
>JAASTF010000262.1 GCA_021767525.1 Paracoccaceae bacterium | reverse complement strand
GCGATGCAGAAGGTGGGCAACGAGGGTGTCATCACCGTCGAGGAAAACAAGGGCCTGGAAACCGAGACCGACGTGGTCGAGGGGATGCAGTTCGACCGCGGCTACCTGTCGCCCTATTTCGTGACCAACCCGGACAAGATGATCGCCGAGCTGGATGACTGCATGATCCTGCTGCACGAAAAGAAACTGAGCTCGCTGCAGCCGCTGGTGCCGCTGCTGGAGCAGGTGATCCAGAGCCAGAAGCCGCTGCTGATCATCGCCGAGGATGTCGAGGGCGAAGCGCTGGCGACCCTGGTGGTCAACAAACTGCGCGGTGGCCTGAAGATCGCGGCCGTCAAGGCGCCGGGCTTTGGCGATCGCCGCAAGGCGATGCTGCAGGACATCGCGATCCTGACCGGCGGTCAGGTCATCAGCGAAGACCTGGGCATGAAGCTGGAAAACGTCACCATGGACATGCTGGGCACCGCCAAGACGGTCAGCATCACCAAGGACGAAACCACCATTGTCGACGGTCATGGCGAGAAGTCGGAGATCGAGGCGCGCGTGGCCCAGATCCGCACCCAGATCGAAGAAACCACCAGCGACTACGACCGTGAAAAGCTGCAGGAACGCGTGGCCAAGCTGGCCGGCGGTGTGGCCGTCATCCGCGTCGGCGGCATGACCGAAGTCGAGGTGAAAGAGCGTAAGGACCGTGTCGACGACGCGCTGAACGCAACCCGTGCCGCCGTTCAGGAAGGCATCGTTGTGGGTGGCGGTGTCGCCCTGGTTCAGGGCGCCAAGGCGCTGGAAGGCCTGAAAGGCGCGAACAGCGACCAGAACGCCGGTGTGGCCATCGTGCGCCGCGCGCTGGAAGCGCCGCTGCGCCAGATCGCCGAGAACGCCGGTGTCGACGGCTCGGTTGTGGCAGGCAAGATCCGCGAAAGCGACGATCTGAAGTTCGGCTACAACGCCCAGACCGACGAATATGGCGACATGTTCAAGTTCGGCGTGATCGACCCCGCCAAGGTGGTGCGCACCGCCCTGGAAGACGCGGCCTCGGTTGCCGGTCTGCTGATCACCACCGAAGCGATGGTTGCCGACCTGCCCCAGAAAGAGGGCGCAGGTGCCGGTGGCGGCATGCCCGACATGGGCGGCATGGGCGGCATGATGTAATCAGCCTTTGCTTACGCTGAATACTGAAGGGGCTGCCCACGGGCGGCCCCTTTTCTATTCGAATGGCGGGCAAGCGGGACAGAGCTGCTATTGCACATGCGCGGAATCAAGGGCCGCAGGCCCGCCGCGCATCGCCGGGCCGCACCCACGGCACGGCGATTGGGCTGGGCTTGTCGCATAGATCAACGATTGCGCGCCAGTTCTGCGATAAAGTGCATTCGCTCATAGGGTCGATCGCCGAGCCGCGGCCCGTCGATGCACGACTTGAACCTTTGAATTGCAAAAAGGGCTCAAGGCGGCCGTCCGCACTATACCGAAGAAACGCCGCGTTGATCGCTGGTCTGCTGATGCCTACCGAAGCGATGGTGGCCGACAAGCCGCAGAAGGAAGGCGCCCGCACAGGTGGCGGCATGATGTAGCCAGCCGCGCCAGACTCGCAAAATCCGGGCCGTCCCTGACCGGGGCGGCCCTTTTCTTTTGCGGCGTTGCCTTTCGCGCGCGGTGCGGCGACAAGGGCGGGATGCGTCTGTTCCTGCTTATATCCCTGACGATGCTGGCCTTTGCCGGCAATTCGGTTCTGAACCGCATGGCGGTGGCGGCGGGCGATGCCGGCCCATCCTCGTTCGCGGCGCTGCGGCTGGTGGCGGGGGCGGTGATGCTGCTGGTGCTGCTGGGCCTGCGCGACGGCGGGCGGCTGCACCCGATCACGCGGCCGGGCGGGGCGCTGGCGCTGGCGCTGTATGTCGTGGGATTTTCGCTGGCCTATCGCTGGCTTGATGCCGGGCTTGGCGCGCTGGTTCTGTTCGGTGTCGTGCAGCTGGTGATGTTCGCCGGCGCCCTGGCGCGGGCCGAGCCGGTGCCGCCGTTGCGCTATGCCGGGGCGGTGGTGGCCCTTGCCGGTCTGGCGGTGCTGGTCTGGCCGCAGGGCGCGGCGGCGCCGGCGCTGCCGGGTGTGGCGCTGATGGCGGCGGCGGGGCTTGGCTGGGGCCTTTATTCGCTGCGCGGGCGCTGGGTGCGCGATCCGCTGGCCGATACCGCGTGGAACTTTGCCCTTGCGGTGCCGGCGGGGCTGCTGTTGCTGGCGCTTTATCCTGACGGAATGAATGCGCGCGGCGCTGTTCTGGCCATCCTGTCGGGGGCTGTTACCTCGGGGCTGGGCTATGCGCTGTGGTATCGGGTTCTGCCCCAGATCGCGGCCAGCACCGCGGCGCTGGCGCAGCTGACCGTGCCGGTGATCGCGCAGGCCGGCGGCGCAGCCCTGCTGGCCGAGCCGCTGACCGGGCGGTTCGCGCTGGCCGCCGCGCTGGTGCTGGGTGGCGTGGCGCTGGGCCTGCGCGCGGGCCGCAAGGCTTAGCGGATGATCGGCTCTAACGGGTCATAAAGCAGCCCCTGGCCCCAGGCCACGTCGGGCAGGCTGTCGGGCTTGAACCGCAGGCCCGCCATCTGGTCGCGCCTGACCCACCGGCGGCGGGTCACGATGCCCTCGGGGTCTTGCCAGCTGTCGTCAAGCTGCCCGGCGATAATGGTGCAGCGGAAATACAGGTCGACCTGGTGAAAGCTGCCCTTGGGGTCGTGAAACTCGTTCACCAGGCACGGGTCGCCCACAGCGATGCGCAGGCCGGTTTCCTCGAAAACCTCGCGCGCCAGGTTGTCGGGCAGGCTTTGGCCGCGTTCCACGCCACCGCCCGGCGCGCACCACAGGTCCGACTGCCCCTCGGGCCAGGCATTGACCAAAAGCAGCCGGTCGTCTTGCAGGATCACGGCGCGCACCGCCATGCGAGGAGAGGTCATATTCCGGCCCTTTCATGCATTGGGGGCTTTTGTAGGCCTGCGGCTGTGTCTATCTCAAGGGGATGAAACGCCTTGCCGCCCTTTTGCTGATGCTGATGCCGATGCTGCCGCCCGCGCCCGCGCTGGCCGATTGCGTCGTGCTGCTGCATGGGCTGGCGCGCACGCAGGCGTCTTTCCTGCTGATGGAAGAGGCGTTGGAACGGCGCGGCTATGCGGTGGTGAACCCCGGCTATCCCTCGACCGAGGAAACGATTGCCAACCTGGCGGTCAACACCCTGCCGCAGGCGGTGGCGCAATGCGGGGCCGAGCGGGTGCATATCGTCACTCATTCGATGGGCGGCATCCTGACCCGCTATTGGCTGGTGGGCAATCGCCCCGAAAGCCTGGGCCGTGTCGTCATGCTGTCGCCGCCGAACCAGGGATCGGAAATCGTGGACGTGCTGGGCCAGATCGAGGCGTTCGGTTGGCTGAACGGCCCGGCCGGCCAGCAACTGCGCAGCGATGACAAGGGCCTGCCCGCGCATCTGCCGCCCGTCGATTTCGAACTGGGGGTGATCGCGGGGGACCGGTCGTTGAACCCGTTTTTCTCGGCCATGATCGAGGGGCCGGACGATGGCAAGGTGTCGGTCGATTCGACGCGGGTGGCGGGCATGGCCGATCACCTGGTGCTGCCGGTCACCCATACCTTCATGATGAACAGCCCGCTGGTGATCGCGCAGGTGATGCATTTCCTGGAACTGGGCGGTTTCGCCCCCGAGATGACGCTGACCCAGGCGGTCGAATATATCGGGCAGCGGCCATGAGCACGGTAACCCTGACGCTGTGCGGCGCGCGGGCGCTGCGGGACGGTGCGATGGGTGATGGGCCGGTGGCCGTGGCCGATGGCGTGATCGTCGACGCGCCCGCGGGCCCGGTGCTGAACCTGCCCGGCTGCACGGTTCTGCCGGGCATCGTCGATATCCACGGCGACGGGTTCGAGCGCCACCTGGCGCCGCGCCGCGGCGCGATGAAAGACCTGGGCGCCGGGCTGGCCGCGGTCGAGGCCGAGCTGGCCGCCAACGGCATCACCACGGCGATGCTGGCGCAATTCTGGAGCTGGGAAGGCGGGTTGCGCAGCCCCGATTTCGCCCGCCGTTTCCTGGATGCGCTGGGCGCCCATCGCGGTGCGGGCACCGATATGCGCGCGCAGCTGCGGTTCGAAACGCACATGCTGGGCGATTACGAGGCGCTGGAGCAGGTGGTCGCGCAGCATGGCATTCGCCAAGTGGTGTTCAACGATCACCTGCCGCATGACGCGCTGGACAAGGGCAAGCGCCCGCCGCGCCTGACCGGGCAGGCCCTGAAATCGGGCCGCAACCCCGAGGCGCATTTGGCAATGATGCAGCAGCTGCACGCGCAGCGCGACGCCGTGCCCGACGCGGTGGCGGCGCTGGCGGGCCGGTTGCAGGCGCGCGGCGTGACCTTGGGCAGCCATGATGACAACCGCCCCGAGCAGCGCGCCTGGTGGCGGGGCTTGGGCGTGCGGCTGGCCGAATTTCCCGAAACCGAAGAGGCCGCCGCCGAGGCGCGCACGGGCGGCGATGGAATCGTTTTGGGCGCGCCCAACGTGATGCGGGGCAACAGCCATGCCGGCAAGGTCTCGGCCCGCCACCTGATCGGGTTAGAGCTCTGCGATGCGCTGGCCTCGGACTATTTTTACCCCGCGCCGTTGCGCGCGGCGCAGATCATGGCCGGGGAAATCGGGTGGCCGCGCGCCTGGGCGCTGGTGTCAGAGGCGCCCGCACGTCTGCTGGGGCTGGACGACCGGGGCCGCATCGCGCCGGGGCTGCGCGCCGACCTGGTGGTGCTGGACCCGGCGGGCCGTGTGTGCCTGACGATGGCGGGCGGGCGCATCACCTTTG
>JAASTF010000261.1 GCA_021767525.1 Paracoccaceae bacterium | reverse complement strand
TGACCGCGCCGCCCCCCATGCTACCAAGGGCGCATGGCCCAGATATTCCTGCAAACCCTGCCCTTCTTCGCCCTGATCGGGCTGGGCTATCTTGCGGGTGTCACACGGTTTTTCACCGAAGAGGCCACCGCCTGGCTAACCAAGTTCGTCTTTTACTTTGCCCTCTCGGCAATGCTTTTCCGCTTCTCGGCGAACCTCTCGTTAACAGAGGTGTTCGACCTGCGTTTCGTCATCGCCTACCTGTGGGGCACCGCGTTCATCTATGGCATCGCCACGCTGGTCGCACTGCTCCGCAAGCTCGACATCGAAACCACCGCGGTCGAGGCGCAATGCGCCGTCATCGGAAATGTCGGTTTTCTTGGGATTCCGATGCTGGTGATGCTGCTGGGCGAGGCCGCGATTGCGCCCGTGATGCTGGTTCTGGCGGTCGATCTGATCGTGTTCGGCTCGCTGATCGTGATCCTTATCACCGGGGCGCGCGATGGGCGCGTGTCGGTGAAAATCCTGAACACGGTCGGGATGGGGCTTCTGAAAAACCCAATGATCGTAAGTATTTGCATCGGCCTTACCTGGTCGGCCCTGTCCATCCCGATCCCCAAGCCGCTGAATGATTTCGTGTCGATCCTGGGCGCCGCCGCCACACCCGGCGCGCTGTTCGCCATCGGCGCCAGCCTCGCCAGCAAATCGGCCGAGCGTCTGACCGTGGCGGGCTGGCTGTCGTTCTGCAAGCTGGTGCTGCACCCGGCGGCCGTGGCCTTTGCCGCGCTGCTGTTATTCCCGGTCGAGCCCTACGCCGCCGGCGTGATGATCGCCGCCGCCGCCCTTCCCGTGGCCGGAAACGTCTATATCTTGGCGCAGCACTACGGCGTGGCCCCACATCGTGTGTCCGCCTCGATCCTGGTGTCCACCGCGTTTTCGATCCTCACCGTCTCGGCCGTGATCGCCTGGGTCACCGGCTTCTGATCCTTGCCGCGCGCGCCCGCGTCCGTTAGCCATGTGCCAACCGCAGGATAAGGAAAGCCACCCATGCAAACCGTATCGGAAAACCGCTGCTTCGGCGGCACCCAAGGCGTCTACACACACGCATCCAAGGCCACCGGCTGCGACATGACCTTCGGCCTGTTCCTGCCCGAAGAGGCGCAGGACGGCCCCGTGCCGGTGCTGTGGTATCTGTCGGGCCTGACCTGCACGCATGAGAACGCGATGGTCAAGGCAGGCGCGCAAGGATGGGCCGCCGAACAGGGTATCGCCTTGATTTTCCCCGATACTTCGCCCCGGGGCGAGGGCGTGGCCGACGATGACGCCTATGATCTGGGCCAAGGCGCGGGGTTCTACGTGAACGCCACGCAAGCGCCCTGGGCGCCGCATTTCCGCATGTGGGATTACATCGCCACCGACCTGCCCGATCTGGTGTTCGAGCACTTCGCGCTCGACCCCGACCGCCAGGCGATCACCGGCCACTCGATGGGCGGGCACGGCGCGCTGACGCTGGCGATGGGCCTGCCGGGCCGCTACCGCTCGGTCAGTGCGTTTTCGCCGATCTGCCACCCCACCAACGGCGATTGGGGGCGCAAGCAGCTGTCGGCCTATCTGGGTGACGACGAAACCACCTGGGCCGCGCATGACGCCACCCTGATGATGCGCGAAAAAGGTCTGGAAATTCCGCTACTTGTCGATACCGGCAGCAGCGATCAGTTCATCGACCTTTTGCAGCCCGAGGCGCTGGCCCAGGCCGTCAACGCCCGCCGCGTGCCCGCCAATCTGCGGCTGCAAAAGGGCTATGACCATAGTTACTTTTTCGTCTCGACCTTTATCGAAGATCACGTCGCTTTCCACGCCGAAGCCCTTTATGCCTAAGGCCCGACATGGCTGATTACGATCTCATCATCATCGGCTCGGGCCCCGCCGGCCGCGCCGCGGCGATCCAGTCGGGCAAGCTGCGCCGCAAGGTACTGGTGGTCGACCGCAAGGACAACATGGGCGGCGTGTCGGTGCACAGCGGCACGATCCCGTCGAAAACCCTGCGCGAAACCGTGCTGAACCTTTCGGGCTGGCGCGAGCGCAGCTTTTACGGCCGCTCTTACCGCGTGAAAGACGATATCGAGGCCGACGACCTGAAGGCCCGCCTGCACATGACGCTAGAGCACGAGGTCGACGTGCTGGAACACCAGTTCAACCGCAACCATGTCGACACGCTGCACGGGCTGGCGCGGTTCACCGGCCCCAATGAAATCGAGGTCGCGACCGAGGCGGACGAAACCCGTCGCGTTACCGGCGACAAGTTCCTGATCGCCACCGGCACCCGCACCTATCGGCCCGATTACGTGCCCTTCAACGGTCGCACCGTGGTGGACAGCGACGAGTTTCTGGAGATGGCCGAAATTCCCCGCTCGCTGGCGGTGATCGGCGCCGGTGTGATCGGGGTGGAATACGCCACGATGTTCGCGGCGCTGGATGTGCGGGTGACGCTGATCGAACCGCGCAACTCGTTTCTCGATTTCATCGACGACGCGCTGATTTCGGATTTCACCCACCAGATCAAGGAAAACGGCGTCGATCTGCGCCTTGGGTCCAAGGTGGAAAAGATCGAAGACAGGGGCGCGCATATCGAAATCAGCATGGAAAACGGCCGCCACGTGCGGGCCGAGATGCTGCTGTTCGCGGCCGGGCGCATGGGCGCCACCGAAAAACTGGGGCTGGACGCCGTGGGGCTGGAAACCGACCACCGCGGACGGCTGTCTGTCGATCGCAAGACCTATCAGACGGATGTGCCGCATATCTATGCCGCGGGCGACGTGATCGGGCATCCCTCGCTTGCCTCGACCTCGCTGCAGCAGGGGCGGGTGGCGGCGTGCCACGCGCTGAACACCCCCACCCTGCCCGAAAGCCCCTGGTTTCCCTATGGCATCTACTCGGTCCCCGAAATCAGCACCTGCGGCATGAGCGAAGAGGAAATGCAGGAACGCGGCATCCCCTACGAGGTTGGCGTGGCGCGGTTCCGCGAAACCAGCCGGGGCCATATCATGGGGCTGGAACACGGGATGCTGAAGATGCTGGTCAGCCTGAAAACCCGCCGCGTGCTGGGCGTGCAGATCGTGGGCGAAGGCGCGACCGAGCTGATCCATATCGCGCAGGCGGTGCTGAATCTGAAGGGCACGGTGGATTACTTTGTCCAAAACACCTTCAACTACCCAACCCTGGCCGAGGCGTATCGCATCGCGGGCCTGGATGCCTTCAACCGCATGCCCATCCCCGAGGAATACAAGGTGCCCAAGGGCGCCAAGGGCGCATGACGCTGTTCATCGATGCCGACGCCTGCCCTGTGAAGGCCGAGGCCGAGCGCGTGGCCACGCGCCATCAGGTGCCGGTCAAGATCGTCAGCAATGGCGGCCTGCGCCCATCGCAGAATCCGCTGGTCGAAACCGTCATCGTGCCCGAAGGCCCCGACGTGGCCGATATGTGGATCGCCGAGCGCGCAGGCCCGGGCGACGTGGTAGTGACGGGTGACATTCCGCTGGCCGCGCGCTGTATCGAAAACGGCGCCCAGGTTCTGAAACACAATGGCGAGGCGCTGACCCAGGCCAATATCGGCACGATCCTTGCCACCCGCGACCTGATGGCCGATCTGCGGGCCGCGAACCCCTTTTTGCAGGGCGGCGGCAAGGGATTTACAAAGGCCGACCGCTCGCGTTTCTTGGATGCGCTGGAACGCGCGCTGCGCAAGGCAAAACAGGGGTAAGTCATGGTAGAGGCCGTCGTTTTCGACATTGGGCGCGTGTTGATCGATTGGGACCCCGCAGGGTTTTACGACCGCGAAATCGGCCCCGATGCCCGCGCACGCCTGTTCGCCGAGGTGCCGTTGGAGGCCGCCAATCTTGAGGTGGACCGGGGCGCGCCTTTGCGCGAAACGATTTATGCCCTGGCCGCCGAACACCCGGATTGGGCCGATGCCATCCGCCTGTGGCATGACCGCTGGCTTGAGATGGCCAGCCCCGCGATCGAGGGCAGCGTGGCCTTGATGCGGGCCCTGCAGGCGCGCGGTGTGCCCTGTTGGGCGCTGTCGAATTTCGGGGCCGAGCCGTTCGAGATCGCGGAAGAGGCCTATCCCTTTCTGGCCGAGTTCGACGGGCGGGTGATCTCGTCGCATATCGGCGCGCTGAAACCTGAACCCGAAATTTTCGAGACGCTGGAACTGGCTGCCGAGATGTCGGGCGCACAGCTTTTCTTTACCGATGATCGCCCCGAGAATATCAAGGCAGCGGCCCAACGCGGCTGGCGCACGCATCTGTTCAACTGGCCCGACGGGCTGGCCCGCGCGCTAGTGGACGTGGGCCTTTTGACCAAGGAAGAATTGGCATGACCGTTCCCTTCATTCCCTTCGGCGCGGGCGAAAAACTGCTGGATTGGCTGGCCCTGTGCGACGCGTTCGACGCGGGCCACCGCCTGCCCAAGGCGCAGATCGACGACATTTTCCTGTATCGCGATCCCGACACGCTGCTGAACCGCGCGGCCTGGATCGACGGCATGGGCCTGGCGGTGAAATCGGCCACGGTGTTTCCCGGCAACCCCGGGCGCGGCAAGCCGATGGTGAACGGGGCGGTGACGCTTTTTGACAACATGAACGGCGAGCTTGAGGCGCTGGTGGATTTCCACCTTGTGACCAAGTGGAAAACCGCCGGCGACAGCCTGTGCGCCGCGCGCAAACTGGCCCGGCCCGACAGCCGCAACATCCTGATCGTGGGCGCGGGCACGGTGGGCCGGTCGCTGGCGCAGGCCTATGGCGCCGGCTTTCCCAACGCACGCTTTACGGTCTGGAACCGCACCCGCGAATCGGCGCAGGCGATGG
>JAASTF010000034.1 GCA_021767525.1 Paracoccaceae bacterium | reverse complement strand
ATGCCGCCGCTGACCGCGCTGCGCGCCTTTGCTGTCTATGCCGAGGTGGGAAATGTCAGCGCCGCGGGCGCGCGGCTGAACGTCAGCCACGCCGCGATCAGCCAGCAGATCCGCGCGCTTGAGGCGCATATGGGTCTGACGCTGCTGGATCGCTCGGGCCGGCAGGCGGTGCTGACCGCGCAAGGCCAGCAACTGGCCGAGGCGTTGAACCAGGGGTTTGGCGATATCGCGCGCACCGTTGCGGCGATGACCGGGGCCGACGCGGTGCGGCCCGTTCAAATCTCGGCCACGCCGTCCTTTGCGGCGCAATGGCTGATGCCGCGGCTGGGCGCGCTGCGCGCGGCGCATCCGGATATCGACATGATGATCGACCCGACACCAGCCGTCCGCCCCCTGGAACCCGGCGGCATCGACATCGCCCTGCGCTATGGCACGGGCGACTGGCCGGGTGTGGCGGCAGAGATGCTGGTGCCGTCGCCCTATGCGATCGTCGCCGCACCCGACCTGGTGGGCAAGGCCGCGATTGACCGGCCCGATCAACTGCTGGATTACCCGTGGCTGCAAGAATTGGGCACAAATGAATCGACCGACTGGATGGCGCGCAACGGCATTACCGCCGGCCGCACCCGCGCGATGACGACCCTGCCGGGCAACCTGATGCTCGAAGCGGCGCGCGCCGGCCAGGGCGTGGCCATCGTCGCCAAGGCCCTGATAGAGGACGATCTGCGCGCCGGACGCTTGCGGCTGCTGTTCACCGATTACCAAAGCAAGGGGTATTACCTGTGCACCCTGCCCGGCGTTTTGCGCCCGCCGGTGCGCACGGTCGTGACCTGGCTGCGCCGGCAGCGCCCGGTTTAGGCCAGGCCCAGGATCGGCCCGTCCAGTAGGGCCATCAACTCGCCGAAATACCCGCCCGACCGGGCCGGTTGCGTCGGGTCCGAGGTGATCGCCACCGCCAGGTCGCGCGCGGGATGCGCGGCGATGATCTGCCCGCCATAGCCGCGCCCCAGCACCCAGCCCGTGCGCGACAGGAACCAGCCATAGCCATAGCCCAGCCCGGACCAGGGCGAGCGGGCGCGCGGTTCGGTCGATTGCGCCACCCAGTCGGACGACACAACCTGCATGCCGCCCACACGCCCGCCATCGCGCATCAAAAGCGCCAGTTTCAGCATCGCGGTCGGGCGCAGCGCCATTTCGTTGCCGCCCAGGTAATAGCCCTGCGGATCGCGCGTCCAGGGCGGGATCTCGATATCCAGCGGCTGGCCCAGCCAGTCGCGCGCCAGCGCCAGCAGGCTGCGCCCCGTCGCCTCGGCCAATGCCGCGCCCAGGATGTGGGTCGACCCGGTGGAATAGAGCATCCGCCCGCCCGGCTGGTCCACCATCGGGCGAGACAGCACATCGGCCAGCCAGTTGCCCGAGCTGACCCAAGGCCCGTAATTCGGCCCCGAGGTGCGCTCCAACCCCGCGCGCAGCGTCACCAGGTCCTCCAGCGTGATCTCGGCGGCCCCTTCGGTGGCGTTGCGCGGCAGTATGCGGGGGGCAACCTGACCCAGCGTCGCGCCGACACCCGGCACCGCGCCCCGGTCGACCGCGCAACCCAACAGCAGCGCCACCACGCTTTTCGAGCAGCTTTTGATATTCGCCAGACGCGACAGGCCGGGGCCGCGCGGCGCCTCCGCCAGCAACACGTCGTCGCCACGTTGCACCTGGATCGAATGCAACTGCGGCAGACTGTCGATGGCGCTGCGCAGCGTGTCGGTCCGCGCGCGGGGCAGGGTGGGGGCGGCCAGGGCGGCGGCGCTGGCGATCAGAAAGGTTCGGCGCTGTGTCATGCGGTCAAAGCTGCGCAGCGGCGCCCGAATGTCCAGCGCGGGGCGGTCACAATCGCGTGGCGCAATGCGCAGGAACCGGGTCGCCCGGATGCATGACGTGCGTCACCTTGGGCCATCACGAAAGGATGTGCCATGACCCAGACCCTGATCGCCTTGCTGTTTTTCCTGCTGCCGCTGGCCTACAGCCCCGGGCCGGGCAACCTGTTCTTTGCGGCCAACGGCGCGCGGTTCGGCCTGCGGGCCACGCTGCCTGCGAATGTCGGCTATCACCTTGCCACCTGGGTGGTGACGGCGGCCTTCGGGCTGGGCTTTTGGGGCGCGCTGCAGGCTGCGCCAGAGCTGTTCGCGGCGTTGAAGCTGCTGGGCGCGGGGTATCTCTTTTGAATCGTGGCGCAGATGCTGCGCGCCGGGGTGATGCGGGGCGGGGCCGCCGCACGGCCCGCGGGGTTTGGGGATGGCATGATCCTGCTGCTTTTGAACCCCAAGGCCTATGTCATCATCGCGCTGATGTTTTCGCAATTCCTGCCGCAAAGCGCGGGTGGGCAAGTGGCGCTGGTGATGGCGATCACCACGGTTTTCACGCTGAACAACATGGCGGCGTTTTTCCTGTGGACGCTGCTGGGTGACAGGCTGGCGGCGCGTTTCGCGGACGGGGCGCAGGCGCGGAGGTTGAATGCGCTGTTCGGCCTAATGCTGGCGGCAGTCGCGTTGTGGATGGTGGTGGGTTGAGGCACGCGCCTTCACCACCGGCATGGGGGGCCGCCTGGTCGCCTTCCGCAAGCCGGATGGCGCGTGGCCGTTCGCAGGGTATTGCACAGATGGGTGCCGTGTGGGACGGAACGGCCATTCGGTATTCCAGTCGCTGAGCCGTGCATTGCCGACGCGCGCGGGGGCGTTCCAACCGATGTTCAAGGCGTTTTATCCCTGCCAAATCCGCACGAAATCCGAGCGAGGCACTGATCTCAACCAAATCGCCGCCCCGAGGGGGCGCGTCGGCGATGCGCGGCGGGCTTCGCCCTTGATTCCGCGCCGGGCATGGCTCGCAGGGGCTGCCAAGGGCTCACAGCGGTCGTTTACTGCACCCTGCACCAATAATCGCTGTCGGGAAAACGTCCCAACCTTGCAAGTCCCCTTCTGGGCCGATCGGACGCTTGCACTTCAGCCGAACGGCGGATGGGCTTATTCGAGTGGCATTCTTTCGTCGTGTATGCGGGCAGCCAGGCGTTCTTGATGGCCTCGGGATACGCGATCATAGCTGATACCTTTCCAGCAGCGGCACGCCCACCCGATCCGCCACGCCGCGCAGCAGGCCAAAGGGCAAGCGGCGGCGCAGGGGCAGGTGGCGCAGATAATAGGCGGTGTATTCGATTGCGGGCCGCGCGCCGCGGGTCAGCTTGAACGACCCCGCGCCTGACGACATGTTGAACCGCAGCCCGTGCCGCGCGGCGTAAAGCGCGCCCATATGGCAGACCAGCCGATAAAGCCCCAGCTTGCGATCTGCGCCGGTGTCATAGCCGATCAGCGGCATGGTCGCGTGGCCATCGAAACTGTGCATCCCGCCAAAACCCTGGATCACGCCATCGCCGTCGCGCAGAACCAGGTAACGGATCATCCCGATCTGGGCGGACATGGCGATGAAACGCGGTGTATAGACCGGGTTCAGACGCGAATATTTCCGCAAGTAAAGCAGGTCATACAGATGCGCGATGCGGGCGGCGTCATCGGCGCTGACGGCGGTCAATTCGTCGTAGGCGAAGGCGCTTTCACGCCACAGCCGGTCGTCATTCTTGGCGTCGCGGCGGGTCAGGCTGTCGCGCGCCACGTCATCCACGGTAAATATCTGCCGCGCGGGCAGCAGAACCCAGCCCGCCGCCTGCAAGGCGTCCATCAGCGCGGCGTTATTGGCGCGGGTCAGCGACCGCATCGCCAGAAGGTGCGTGGGAAAGCGCGCGATCAGCGCCCGCGTCTGCGCCGCCGTCAGCGCCGGGTCCAGCGGGGCGGGCAGGTTGGTGGACATCATCCAGTTGTTCACATGAACGATCCGTTCCGACCCGGCCAGCCGCAGCAACCCCGCGACGCCCGCCACCACGGGCCGCAGCAGCGGCACCAAGGCGGGGTTGGGGAAATGCGCCAGCTCGTGCCGCACGTAATCGACATAACCCACCCGCGGCGAGGTCACGAAACAGTGTTGCCGCGCGCCGGTGTTGATCGTGACCGGCAGGGCGTGCCCGCCCCAATCCAGCAGCTCGACCGCTGTGTCCAGGTTGGCGATATGCGCGCCCACGCCGCCCGCCTGCATCGCCGCCACAAAGGCGCGCGCCACGGCGTTGCGCTGCGTGCTCAATCCGCTGCCCCGTGGATCGACCGATGCGCACCCATACCCTTGACCCGCCTGCAAAATCCGTCTGCCCCAGCCATAGCGCGCCATGCGCCGGCGCGAAAGACGCGCGACACCACGCCACCGCGCGCCTTTCCCGCGCGTCAAATAGATGTGTTTCAGAGTCAAAATTTGACTCAGGTCAATGAGCCACCCGCCCCCGCCTGACAGAAGGGGCAGGACGCAATCCATCTGACGGAGTGATTCCGTGTCCGACACGCAGCCAGACGCCCCCAGCCTTTACGCCGCACGGGAACCCGTGTTCCCCAAGCGGGTCAGCGGCAAGTTCCGCAACCTGAAATGGGTCATCATGATCGTGACGCTGGGTATCTATTACCTGACGCCGTGGATCCGCTGGGACCGGGGGCCGAACCTGCCGGATCAGGCGGTGCTGGTCGACCTGGCGAACCGCCGTTTCTTTTTCTTCTGGATCGAGATCTGGCCGCATGAATTCTATTTCATCGCCGGGTTGCTGGTGATGGCTGGGCTGGGCCTGTTCCTTTTCACCTCGGCGCTGGGCCGGGTCTGGTGCGGCTATGCCTGCCCGCAAACCGTGTGGACCGATCTGTTCATCCTGGTCGAACGCTGGATCGAGGGCGACCGCAACGCCCGCCTGCGCCTGCACCGCCAGAAAAAGCTGGATTTCCGCAAGGTGCGGCTGCGGCTGACCAAGTGGTTGTCGTGGCTGCTGATCGCGCTGGCAACCGGCGGGGCCTGGGTGTTTTATTTCACCGACGCGCCGACGCTGCTGGGCGATCTGTTCACTGGCGACGCGCATCCCATCGCCTATACCACCATCGCCATCCTGACCGCGACGACCTTTGCCTTTGGCGGCTTCGCGCGCGAACAGATCTGCATCTATGCCTGCCCCTGGCCGCGCATCCAGGCCGCCATGATGGACGAGGACACGCTGACCGTGGGCTATCGCGCCTGGCGCGGCGAGCCGCGCGGCAAGCACCGCAAGGGCGAAGGCGCCGAAGAGCTGGGCGATTGCATCGACTGCATGGCCTGCGTCAATGTCTGCCCCGTGGGCATCGACATTCGCGACGGTCAGCAGCTGGAATGCATCACCTGTGCGCTGTGCATCGACGCCTGCGACGACATCATGGCCAAGATCGGCAAGCCGCGCGGCCTGATCGATTACATGGCGCTGACGGACGAGGTGGCCGAACGCGCGGGCCAACCGCCGAAATCGGTCTGGAAGCACGTCTTCCGCCCGCGCACGATGCTTTATACCGCGCTGTGGTCGCTGGTGGGTGTCGGGCTGGTCGTGGCGCTGTTCGTGCGCTCGGACCTGTCGGTGACGGTCGCGCCGGTGCGCAACCCCACCTTCGTCACCCTGTCGGACGGCACGATCCGCAACACCTATGACGTGCGCCTGCGCAACAAGCATGGCGAGGAACGCCCGTTCGAGATTTCGGTCAAGGGCCACCCCGCCCTGCGCGTTCAGCTTGAGGGCACGCCCTATGGCGCGGTGCAGGTGCCGCCGGATACCACCATGCTGCAACGGGTCTACGTCCTGGCGCCGCCCAACTCGAAGCCCGCGGAAAGCGAACGCTGGGATATCCGCATCTGGGTCGAGGACAACGCCAACGGCGACCGCGTCTACAAGGACACCATTTTCAACGGGAGGGCCAACTGATGGCGGAACGCCAGATCACCGGGCGCCATGTTCTGTTCGGATTTGTCGCCTTTTTCGGCATCATCATCGCCGTCAACGTCTTCATGGCCTACAGCGCCGTGTCGACCTTTCCGGGGCTCGAGGTGCGCAACGGCTATGTCGCCAGCCAAAGCTTTGATGAGCGCCGCGCCGCGCAAGAGGCGCTGGGCTGGTCCGCCCGGGTCGAGGTCGAGGATGGCCGCCTGTCCGTCGCCATCACCGACGCCGAAGGCCGCCCCGTGCAGGCCGGCAATGTCAGCGCGCTGGTGGGGCGGCCCACCTCGAACCGCGATGATTTTACCCCCGACCTGGTGTTCAACGGGCAGGTTTATTACGCGCCCGTGGAACTGGCCGAGGGCAAGTGGATCCTGCATCTAAAGGCGCAATCGCTGCAAGGCCAGCCGTTCGAACAGCGGCTGGACGTTCACGTGAAATCCTGACCGTAAAGGCCACCCCATGACCGCCACGATGCGCCCCACCATTTCGGCCTGTCCCGCCTGTTCCGCCGCCCCTGCGGCCGAGGCGCTGGCCGACGCCGCCGAGGTCAAGAACGCGCGCATCGCGCTGTCGCTGCCGACGATCCATTGTTCGGCCTGTATCGCCGCGGTCGAGCAGGCGTTGAACGCCTATCCCGGCGTGCACGAGGCGCGGGTGAACCTGACGATGAAGCGCGCCAGCATCGAGGCCGACGCCGACGTGATGCCCGATGACCTGGTCAAGGCGCTGGCCAGTATCGGCTACGAAGCGCATGAGCTGGATGCTGGCACCCTGTCGGCCACCGAAAACGACAAGGCGGGCCGTGACCTTCTGATGCGGCTGGCGGTGGCGGGCTTTGCCGCGATGAACGTCATGCTGTTGTCGGTGTCGGTCTGGTCGGGCGCGGCGGATGCCACGCGCGACATGTTCCACTGGATTTCCGCGCTGATCACCATGCCGGTGATCCTTTTTTCGGGGCAGCCTTTCTATCGCAACGCCTGGGCCGCGCTGAAACACGGGCGGCTGAACATGGATGTGCCGATCACGCTGGCGATTCTGCTGGCGGTGGTGACATCGCTGTGGGAAACCTCGCTATCGGGTGAACACGCCTATTTCGACGCGGCGCTGGCGCTGACATTCTTCCTGCTGGCGGGTCGGTACCTGGATCACCGCACCCGCGCCATCGCGCGTTCTGCGGCCGAGGAGCTGGCCGCGCTGGAGGTGCCCCGCGCCTGGGTCATCCGCGATGGGCAAGAGGTGCAGGTGCCCGCGGCCCAAGTGGCGGTGGGCGATCTGATCCGCGTGCGCCCCGGGGGGCGCATGCCCGTGGATGGCGAGATTGTCGAGGGCGTGTCAGAGTTGGACCGCTCGCTTTTGACGGGCGAAACGCTGCCCGTTTTTGCCGAACCGGGGCAGGGCGTTTCGGCGGGCGAGGTGAACCTGACCGGCCCGCTGACCATCCGCGCCACGGCGGTGGGCGAGGAAACCTCGCTGCATCGCATGGCCGATCTGGTGGCAATCGCGGAATCCGGGCGCTCGCGCTATACCTCGCTGGCCGACAAGGCGGCGAAACTGTACGCGCCCGGCGTTCATATCCTGTCGGCGCTCAGCTTTGTGGGTTGGTATCTTTATACGTGGGACGTGCGCACCGCGCTGAACATCGCCGCCGCCGTTCTGATTATCACCTGCCCCTGTGCGCTGGGGCTGGCGGTGCCCGCCGTGACCACGGCGGCCAGCGGGCGGCTGTTCCGCAAGGGTATGCTGATCAAGCATTCCACCGCGTTGGAGCGCCTGGCGCAGGTCGATACGGTCGTCTTCGACAAGACCGGGACGCTGACAAAGGGCACGCCCGAACTGACCAACCTGGCCGACCATGCCGCCAGCGATCTGCAAATCGCGGCGGCCCTGGCGGCCGGGTCGTCGCACCCGCTGTCTCAGGCCATCGTCAAGGCGTGCCAGGCGGCGGGTGTCACCCCGGCCGAGGTTGACCAGATCAGCGAATTGCCCGGCTACGGCACCCAAGGCGTTTGGCAGGGTATGCCCGTGCGCCTGGGCCGCGCGGCCTGGGTCGATGCGCCCGCACGCGCCGAAACCACCGCCTGGCTGCGCATCGGCGACGAGCGCCCGCGCGCCTTCACCTTTGCCGACGCCCTGCGCGACGGCGCGGAACAGGCGGTTGCCGCCCTCATCGCCTCGGGGCGCGAGGTGATCCTGATTTCCGGCGACACCACCCCCGCGGTCGAGGCGCTGGCCAAACGCCTGGGTATCACCCAATGGGTGGCCGAGGCGCTGCCCGCCGACAAGGTCGCCCGCATCGCGCAGCTGACCGAGCAGGGCCGGCATGTGCTGATGGTGGGCGACGGGCTGAACGACACCGCCGCGCTGGCGGGTGCGCATGTCTCGATCTCGCCCGCCTCGGCGCTGGATGCGGCGCGGGTGGCGTCGGACATCGTGCTGCTGGGCGGCGATCTGTCGCCCATCGCCGACGCGCTGGACACCGCCCGCAAATCCACCAAGCGCATCCGCGAGAATTTCCGCATCGCCACGGTGTATAACATCATCGCGGTGCCGCTGGCGGTGGCGGGTCTGTGCTCGCCCTTGATCGCGGCCTTGGCCATGTCGGCCAGTTCCATTACCGTGTCGCTGAACGCGCTGCGGGTAAGGTGACACGCGATGGAAGTTTTGGCCTACTTGATCCCGATTTCCCTGGTCATGGGCGGCATCGGCCTGCTGTTCTTTGTCTGGACTGTGAAAACCAACCAGTATGACGACCCCGAGGGCGACGCCCGCCGCATCCTGTCGGGGCAATACGACGACAAGCCCAAGCAATAGCACCGCGCTTGCCGCGGGCAGCGCCTTTTGCCTTTCGACATCCCGAAAACGCACGCGCTGGCCAGCCCTGTCGGGCCGGTGCGTTTTGGCGTTTGATCAAAGAACAAGAATTCGCATTCTTATTGACAGGGCTGTATCCGCGCTGGCAGCCTTGTTGCAAACCGATCCAAGCCCCGGAAACTCCCCGTCATGTCAGATGCACTCGATCACGTTCTTGCCCGCGACATCCCCGGCGTCCGCCCGGCAGACCAGCGGCGCAGCCGTGACTTGCAGGGCAGGTTTGCCTCCGCCGGGCGCAAGATGCTGCTGACCACGCGCCTGAACGACCTGCCGATCCCGGCGCTTGCGCGGGCGGCTGGGTCGTCCGTGGGTGGGTTCTACTCGCGGTTCGAAAGCAAAGAGGCGTTTTTCGAGTTCTTGCGCATGCGGATGCTGGCTGAGCATATGCAGCTGTTCGATGACGGCCTGGCGCCCGGACGCCTTGCCGGGAAACCCCGGGCCGATGTGTCCGCCGCCTTTGTCGACGTGATGCTGGCGGTGTTTTCCGGGCCTTGGCGCGGGGTCCTGCGCGAGGCCTATGCCATGATCCCCGATCGCCCCGAAAACTGGGCGCCGATGCAGGCGCGGGGCCAGTATCTGCGGGCCAGGATCACCGAAATCTACGCGCCCCTTGTGCCGGGCGCCGACGATCTTGACGAGCGTGTGTCCTTTGCCGTGCAGCTTTTGTTTTCGGCGCTCAATAACGAGATGATGAACCCGAACCTGGCTTTCGGCATCCATGACCCGCGTTTTCGCGACTACCTGGTGGCCGCGTTCGATGCGCTGATCGCGGGCCGCGCGCCACCCCGGCAACAGAGGTGACAATGGCCGATCTCGACACCCTGTCCGACACGCTTGACCAGGCCACCGCGCGGGCCAACGCCGCCGTTGCCGCGCATCTGCCGCTGGGCCAGACCGACGATTTCGAGGCCGCAAGCCGGGGCCGCATCGCCGGACGGCCCGCTGGCGGCATCATGGGCCCGAAAGGGCGCAAGGCCTGGGACATGGCCGATTTCGACTTTCTGCAAAACGATTGCCCGCCCACGGTAAACCCGTCGCTGTGGCGCATGGCGCGGTTGAACGCGATCTCGGGTCTGTTCCAGGTGGCCGACGGCGTGTGGCAGGCGCGGGCATTCGATTATGCCAACATGACGATCATCCGTGGCGACACCGGCTGGATCATCGTCGACCCGCTGATGGCCCGGCAAAGCGCCGCGGCGGCGCTGAAGGTGGTCAATGACACCCTGGGCGCCCGCCCCGTCAGCGCGGTGATCGTCACCCACACCCATCCCGACCATTTCGGCGGTATCCGCGGGGTGGTCGATGCCGACGATCCGCCGCCGATCTACGCGCCCGAAGGGTTCATGGAATATGCCGCGTCCGAGGGCGTTCTGGGCGGCAATCACACCGCGCGCAGGGCCATCTATCAATTCGGCATCACCTTGGCCCCCGGACCCGAGGGGCTGGTGGATGGCGGCATCGGCAAGACGGTCGCCAAGGGCGAGCGGACATTCGTGCCGCCCTCGGATGTGGTGGGCGAAACCGGCGCGACCCGCGTGATCGACGGTGTGCCGGTGACCTTCCTGATGGCCAGCGGCACCGAGGCGCCGGCCGAATTCGCCTTTTTGCTGCCCGATCACAAGGTCCTGTGCATGGCCGAGGTCTGCACCCAGACGATGCACAACCTGACGCCGCCCCGTGGCGCGCAGGTGCGCGACGCCCTTCTTTGGTCGCGCTGTATCGACCAGGCGCTGACCCTGTTCGGGGACCGGGCCGAGGTGCTGATAAACTGCCACAACTGGCCGGTCTGGGGCCAAGAGGCGCTGCGCCGCTACCTGGAAGAGCAGCGCGACGTTTACAAGTACATCCACGATCAGGCCTTGCGCCTGGCCAACCTGGGCCACACGCCCCACGAAATCGCAGACCTGATCCAGGAACCCGAATGGCTGGCGTCGCGCTTTCACGCGCGGGGGTATTACGGCACGCTCAGGTTCAACGCGCGGGCTGTCTATCAGCGCTATTACGGCTGCTATGACGGCAATCCCGTCAACCTGGATCCATTGCCCCCCGCAAAGCTGGGCGCGCTATACGTCGCGGCGATCGGCGGCGCCGATGCGGCGCTGGCCGTGGCCGAACGCGCGGTGGCGGATGACGATCTGCAATGGGCGGCCACGGTGCTGTCGCACCTGGTTTTCGCGGGCGAGGGCGGGGAAAACGCGCGCCGCCTGCTGGCGCTTGTTCACAGGCACCAGGGCTATCGCGAGGAATCGGGCATCATGCGCAACGTCTATCTTGTCGGCGCGCAAGAGCTGGAAGAGGGCGTTAGACCCCTGCCGATGGCGGGCGGGCGCAACGCCGACCTTGCCGCCACGCTGGGCCCGCAGGACTGGTTCGATGCCTTCGCCCTGCGCCTGAACCCCCAGCGGGCCAAGGGTGTGACCCTGGTGATCGATTTCAACATCGAAGGACGGGATATAAGCGTGATGCTGGCCCGCCAGGTCGAATTCGCGCGGATCGACACCCGCCACCCCGATCCGGATGCCCGTGTCACGATAGAACAGACGCTGCTGGAACGGTTGGCCGCGGGCGATATCACGCTGGATCAGGCGCGTGACCAGGGGGCGCGCATCGATGGCGCGGCCCGGGCCGTGGCCGACTGGATCGCCCTGCACGATACGTTCGAGCTGTGGTTCGACATCATCACGCCTTGATGGCGCAAGGCGCCATGCTGCGCCGCGGCTTGCCGCGCAGGGCGGCGCGTCACATGCTGGACTGGGCCGGCCATTGAAAGGGCACTCTCGTATGAAGCATCTGCAATTCGACTATGTCATCGTCGGCGGCGGCTCTGCCGGCTGTGTTGTCGCCGCCCGGTTGGCGGCCGACTCGGGCGGCACCGTGGCCCTGCTGGAACGGGGCCGCAGCGACAGCAATCGCTGGATTCATATCCCCGCGACGTTTTTCAAGGCGCTGCAAAGCCAGGATGCCGAGGCGGTGATCTCTGACCCGGACCCGTCGCTGGGCGGGCTGCCCTTTCCGGTGCCGCAAGGGCGGGTCTTGGGCGGTGGGTCATCGGTCAACGGGATGCTCTACATGCGCGGCCAGGCCCGCGATTATGACGAATGGGAAACCGAGCACGGCTGCACCGGCTGGGCTTACCGCGATGTTCTGCCCGTCTTCATGCGGCAAGAGGCGAACCGCCAGTTCGACAACGCGTTTCACGGCACAAATGGGCCGCTGGTTGTCGATGGGCCGTCCGCACCGCACCCGGTGGCCGCCCGCCTGATCGACGCCACGGTTTCGGCCGGTGTGCCGCGCACGGACGATTTCAACGGCGCCCGGCAAGAAGGCGCCGGGTGGTATCAGGTCACGGCCAGCGGCGGGCAACGGCAATCGGCGGCCCATTGCTTTTTGCGGCCCCAGCTTGGGCGCGAAAACCTGCGGCTGCTGACCGGCCACAGCGTGGCGCGGCTGGTGATCGAAAACCGCCGCGCCGTCGCGGTCGAGGCCCATGACGCCGCCGGCCAGCCCGTCAGGATCGCCGCTGCGCGTCAGATCGTTCTGACCGCCGGCAGTTTTCAAACCCCCAAGCTTCTGATGCTGTCGGGCATCGGCCCGCGCGACGAACTGACCCGCCACGGCATCGACATCATCCACGAAGCGGACGAGGTGGGACGCAATTACCAGGATCACGTCGGCGCGCCCGTCACCCGTCGCCTGACCGGCGCCAAGGGGTTGCACGGCGCCGACAAGGGGCTGGCCGCGCTGCGTCACGGCATCGACTATTTCGTGTTCCGGCGCGGGCTGCTGACATCGAACCTGCTGCAGGCGGGGGCTTGTGTGGATACCGACGGCGACGGCCGGCCCGATGTGCAATACAACATGGCGCCCTTCGCGCCCGGCGCACCCGGGCAGCCGCCGCTGGATTTCCACGCGGTGCAGGTGCACCCGATGACGATGCGCCCGGCCTCGCGCGGGCGGCTGGGCCTGGCATCGCGCGACCCCGCGGATGCCCCGAAATTCAGCTCGTGCGTGCTGGGCCGCGACGAAGACATGGACACGCTGCGACGGGGCGTCCGACTGGCGCGCGAAATCCTTGACCAGCCCGAGCTGCGCGAGATCCTGGGCGACGAGGTCTGGCCCGGCGCCGACCTATCCACGGCCATCGGGTCGAACACGCTGGACGATGCGATCCGCAAACAGGCGCGCACGATCTTTCACCCGGCGGGCACCTGCCGGATGGGCCCCACCGAAACAGCGGTGGTCGATCCGGAATTGCGCGTCTACGGCATCGAGGGGCTGCGCGTCGCCGATTGCTCGGTCATGCCGGCGCTGGTGTCGGGCAACACCAATGCGCCGACGATGATGATCGCGGATCGCGCCGCCGACTGGATCTTGCGCGACTGCGCCGGGGCATGATCGCGCGACAGAGACGGCGGCGCCCGAAAAAGAAACCGCGCGGTTCAAGGGACGAACCGCGCGGTTCAGGTATGTTTAGTGGGCAACCAAATATACCGATGCCTTAACTGGGGGGCGGGCCGACCATGAAGCAGGTCACCTGCCGGGCCTGCAAACGACGGCAAGCCAGGTCGGCGGTTTCGCGGGTCATACCAAGGAAATTGGCGTCGAACCCGCTGCTGCGCTTGACCACTTTGCGCAGGCTGCCATCCAGCGTATCCATCTCGATCAGCGCGGTTTTCAGCAACACCTTTTCGGCCTGGTAGCGGCTGCCGAAGCGCCCGACATTGATACCCCAATGCCGCCCGCCCGATGTTGAAACGCGGGTCACGACCTCGGGTTGCTCGGCGTCGGCAAGGGCCTGTTTTGCAATGGTTCTGGGCCGGACGCGCGGTGTGATGCTGGCCGTGGGCGCCGCGGTTGTCAGGGCCACGGTTTCCAGCTTTTCGGGCGCGTCGGCGTCTGGGGTGACAGCGACATCAACCGGGGCAGGGGCCGCGGCGGTCTGTGCCTCTTTCAGCGCTTCCTGGATGTCGTCCTGCATTTCTGCGATCAGCGGCGCCGGGTCTTCGGCCTGGCCCGGGCGCAACTTGGGCCGCAAGGATTTGCGCACTGCCGTCAGCACGCGGATCGTCTTGCCCGCGCTGCGCGGCACATTAGCATAATTGGGCGCATCGGGTTTGCGCAGCGCCACGCGGCTGGGCGCGCGCTGGAATCCCATATCCAGCAGCTCGGCCACGCGGGCATTGCGCCACGCGGTCGAACGCCCGCCGAACACGGTGGCGATGATGCGCTCGTTGCCGCGCTCGGCCGAGGCGACAAGGTTGAAACCGGCCGCGCGGGTATAGCCCGTCTTGATCCCGTCGGCGCCCTTGTAGGCAGCCAGAAGACGCCTGTTGGTGTTCGCCACCTCGCGCACGCCTGCATGAGTCGAGCGGCGCGAGAACAGGTTGTAATACTGCGGATAGTCATACAGCACGTGCCGGCCCAGCGTGGTCATGTCGCGCGCGGTCGACAGGTGGCCCGACTCGGTTAAGCCATGCATGTTCTTGAAGGTGGTGCGCGTCATTCCCAACGCCTTGGCGGTGCGGTTCATCCGGCGGGCAAAGGCCGCTTCGGAGCCTTCGATCGCCTCGCCGATGGCGGTGGCGGCATCGTTGGCCGATTTCACGGCGGCCGCGCGGATCAGGTAGCGCAGTTTGATTTTCTGCCCCGCCTTCAGGCCCAGCTTGCTGGGCGGCTCAGCCGCCGCATTGCGCGACACGGTTACCATCGTGTCCAGGCTGATTTCGCCACGCTCGACCGCCTCGAACGCGATGTAAAGCGTCATCATCTTGGTCAAAGAGGCCGGATGCAGCCGCGTGTCGGCGTTTCGGGAATGCAAAACCTCGCCGGTGCGGGCGTCGATCACCATCGCTGCATATGGCGCAGCCACGGCCGAAAGCGGCACCACCACCAGCATCCAGATTATTGCGATAAAATACAGGGCCTTCCGGCCCGGCGTCCACTGCCGATCCTTCACGATCACTGCCTTCTCTGCCTCGATGCCGCCGATTTTTCGGTCTGGCTTTTGATTTGTTTCTCACATCATATCACAGCGCTTTTACCGTTTAAAGTATTCATTTTACGTCTGTTTTTGCGATGGCGGCCCGTAGCTGGTGGCACATGTTGGGGGTTGGGCGGCCCGACCCCCAACACTGTCGAATGTGGCAGGAATGTGGCAGGCTATCCGATCTCGGCAACCAGGGCCGGCACAGCGCCCAGATCGGAAAGTTCACGATAGCGCGCGGCTCCTGTCGGCGGGGCGGCGTGCTCGATCTCCCATGTCAGGCCGTGGGGCACGTAAACGCCCCAGCCGCCCGCCTGCACCACGGGCACCACGTCGGATTTCATCGAGTTGCCGATCATCATCGCGCGTTCGGCGCCGTCGCCATGACGCGCGAAAATCTCGGCATAGATCGGCGTGGTCTTGGCGCTGACGATCTCGACTCCGTCGAACATCTCGCCCAGGCCCGATTGCGCCAGCTTGCGCTCCTGGTCCAGCAGGTCGCCCTTGGTGACCAGCAGAACGGTATGGGTTTCGGCAACCGCGGCCACCGCCTCGGCGGCGTGGGGCAAAAGCTCGATCGGGTGGCGCAGCATGTCTTGCCCAGCCTCGATCAGCGACCGGATCACGCGGGCGGGCACGCGATCCTCGGTCACGTCGATGGCGGTTTCGATCATCGACAGGACAAAGCCTTTGATGCCGAATCCATACTGCCCGATATTGCGCTTTTCGGCCTCGAGCAGACGCTCGGCTAGGTGGTCGGGGTCGGCGTAATCGGCCAGCAGATCCTGGAAATGCGCCTGGGTCAGTTTGAAGAACCGCTCGTTATGCCACAACGTGTCGTCCGCATCGAAGGCAATCGTGGTCAGAATCCGGGACAATCGGCATACCTTTCCGGGTCAACCCTTTTCTAATTCGTCTCAGACGATATATAGCAGGGCCAACGCGAGATACCGGAAAAGCGATGCGATGACCTATTGGCCCGAAATCATGTCTGACAAGAATGACGGCGACGGCGAAGCCGATGTTGTCGTCAAGACGCGGCCCAAGACCCAACGCCCGCCGCTGTACAAGGTTCTTCTGCTGAACGACGATTACACCCCGATGGAATTCGTCGTGCATGTGCTGGAACGCTTCTTTGGCATGAATCACGCGCAAGCGTTCGAAATCATGCTGACCGTGCACAAGAAGGGGCTGGCCGTGGTTGGCGTGTTCAGCCACGAGATTGCCGAAACCAAGGTCACGCAGGTGATGGATTTCGCCCGTCAGCATCAGCATCCGCTGCAATGCACGATGGAGCGGGAATAGTCCCCGGTGTCACACGCCCGATTGAGCCTGGCCCGCGATGCGGGCCTTTTTGCGCCCGGTGACGGCGGCGATATCGTCGTTATGGGCGCGATCGACGCTACCGACCTGCGCGATTTGCCCCGGGAATGGGTGCTGCGCGTCTCGTCTTTGAAAACCGATCACGAAGCCTTTGACCGGGCCGGTCTGCGCGTTGCCGTCGATGCGCCCGGGGCGGCGGCGCAGGTGCTGGTGGCGCTGCCGCGCACCAAGGCGCTGGCCCGGGGGCTGATCGCACAGGCGGTTGGCATTGCGCAGGGCGCGGTTGTGGTGGACGGGCAGAAAACCGATGGTGTCGACAGTATCCTGAAAGATTGCCGCAAGCGCGGGCAGGTGGCCGAGGTGATCGCCAAGGCGCATGGCAAGCTGTTCGTTCTGACCGGCGATGCCGCCGATTTCGTCGACTGGGCGCTGCCCGACGCGCCGCAGCAGATCGAGGGCGGGTTCGTGACCCTGCCGGGTGTCTTTTCCGCCGATGGCATCGACCCGGCCTCGCGCCTGTTGGCCCAACACCTGCCCAAGACGCTGGGCAAGACGGTGGCCGACCTGGGCGCCGGCTGGGGCTATCTTGCCCGCGCGGTGCTGGAGCGCGCCGACGTGGCCGAGCTGCACCTGGTCGAAAACGATCACGCGGCGCTGACATGCGCGCGGCAGAACGTCACCGACCCGCGCGCGCAGTTCCACTGGGCCGATGCCACAAGGTGGCGCCCGGAAAAGGCCTTGGATGCGGTGGTGATGAACCCGCCCTTTCACACAGGCCGAGCCGCAGACCCCGCGCTGGGCCAAGCCTTTGTCGCGGCGGCGGCGGCGTGCCTGGCGCCGCATGGCAAGCTGTGGCTGGTGGCCAACCGGCACCTGCCCTACGAGGCGACGGTGCAGGCGCATTTCGCCCAGGTCGATGAAATCGCCGGCGACAATCGGTTCAAGCTGCTTGCGGCGCAACGCCCGGCGCGCCACAAGGGCCGGCATCGTGTAGGCTGACCGCCAGAATCAGGAGGCGTTGCAGATGTCCTTTTCCATCGCAGGCAAGACCGCCATCGTCACGGGCGCAGCCACCGGCATCGGCCTGGCCATCGGCCGCCACTTTGCCGACAAGGGCGCCAATGTCGTGTTCGCCGACATGGACGAAAAGAGACTGAAGAAAGAAATCGGCGACGAAACCGACGGCACGAACATGCGCTATTTCGCCGGCGATCTGCGCCAGAAACTGACCATCGCGAACCTGCTGTCGGCCACCATCGACGCGTTCGATCGGGTGGATATCCTGGTCAACGGCTCGCGCCAGGTGATCGCGTCAGACCCGCTGAACCCCGATGACGACGCGATGACCACGCTGCTGGATCAGAACCTGCTGACCTCGCTGCGGTTGTCGCAGCTGGTGGCCAAGCGCATGATCAAGCAGGCCGAGGGCCAGGAAGAGGGCACCGCCGGCACCATCGTCAACCTGTCGTCCATCGCGGCGCGGCGCACCAACCCGCAGCTGCTGGCGTATTCGGTGTCGACCGCCGCGCTGGACCAGATGACGCGCAGCCTGGCCGTGGCGCTGGCGCCGTATCGGATTCGGGTGAATGCCGTCGCCTTCGGCTCGGTCATGTCGAACAGCCTGAAGGGCGTTTTGAAAGAGCATTCCGACTATCGCAGCGATATCGAGGATCACACACCCCTGGGCCGTATCGCCGCCCCGCGCGAACTGGCCGAGGCGGTGCATTACCTGGCCTCGGACGGCTCGGGGTTCATGACCGGGCAGATCATGACCGTCGATGGCGGCCGCACCCTTCTGGATCCGGTGGCCGCACCCGCGCACTGACCCCTGTTTCGCCGCCGCTGGCGGCGACCGGGGCGAGGGGGCTGTCTGCCCCCTCGCGCT
>JAASTF010000260.1 GCA_021767525.1 Paracoccaceae bacterium | reverse complement strand
GCGTGTTACGCAGGCGACGGCGCGTGGCAGGTCGTCCCAGATCTCGGCCAAGTGAAAGACCGACAGCAACAGGGCCGCGGGCACATAGTCGGACGAGATGATGTCAAGAAAACCTGCCTCGGCAAGTTCTTGTGCCGCCACGTTGCCCGAATGCGAGCCGCCGCGGATCAGGTTCGGCGCGCCCATCATCACCGCGATCCCGTGCTCATGGCAGGCGGCGGCGGCCTCGTGCGTCGTGGGAAACTCGGCAAATCCGACACCATTGGCGGCCGAGGTGGCCACCTGCGCGGCGGTCGTGTCATCGTGGCTTGCCAAAACCGCGCCATAGCGGCGCCCCTCGGCCACCGCGCCTTTCTCGTGCAGCTCGCCAAAGCGGGCCTGCAGCTGTTTTAGATTCGCCACATGCGCCGCGAACTCGGTATCGTACATGCCGCGTTTTTTGCCCACATAGGTTTTCAAAGCATTCAGATCGCGAAACTGGCGCTGGCCCGGTGTGTGATCCATCAAGCTGACGATACCCACATGATCATGCGGGCCGAAGGCGGCCATTTCCTCCAGCAGGGTTTCCGAGCAGATCTCGGCGCGCAAATGCAGGAAATGGCTGATCTTGAAATGTCCTGCCGCCCGCGCAGCAAGCAACTCATCAGCCAGCATCCGGGCGTAAGCACCATAGCCGCTGTCCGACGTGTGGATCGACCCGACGCGCAGCGCGTCGAACACAGTGGTGATCCCGGTCGAGGCAAGTTCCGCGTCATGGGCCAAAAGCGCGGGCAAATGCGGCCAGTCGACCTTTGGGCGCGGCTCGATATGGCGCTCCAGGTTGTCGGTGTGCAACTCGACAAGACCGGGCATGACAAGATCGCCGGCGCAGTCGATGGCACCTGCCGGAATGCTGTCGCCTTCGGCGATCTCCGCGATGATACCATCGACAATGGTCACCTGCCCGGTCATCACTTGGTCGGACAGAACAAGGCGGGCATTGGCAAGGGTCAGGGTGTCTGACACGGAACCGTCACGGGCCTGTGCGAGATGGGACGAAACGAAAGGAGAGTTCATGTCATTCACCCGTTTTGCAGTTTATTACATGCCGCCTGACGGCGCCCTGGCCGATTTCGGTGCGGCATGGTTGGGATGGGATGCGGTGCGCGGCCGCCGCGCTGCTCGGCTGGATGTGCCCGGTTTGGATGACGTGACGATGACACCGCGCAAATACGGGTTTCACGGCACGCTGAAACCGCCATTTCGCTTGGCTGACGGCACCGATCACGACGGTCTGGCGAATGCTGTGGGACAGATGGCGGCAGACTGCGCCCCGGGGCAGGCCGACGGGCTGGCCTTGTCGCGGATGGGCCGCTTTCTTGCACTGACACCGCGGGGCGATACGTCCGGAATTGCACGCGTCGCGGCCACCTGTGTCGAGAAACTGGACAGCTTTCGCGCGCCGCCCGATCCGGCCGAGCTGGACCGTCGGCGCAAGGCAGGGCTTAGCCCGCGCCAAGAGGCGCATTTGCAGCGCTGGGGCTATCCTTACGTTATGGAGGATTTCCGATTTCACCTGACCCTGACAGGCCGGCTGGAGCGGGCCCGTATCGACCACTGGACGGCGCTGGCGCAGGATCATCTGCCCATGCTGCCGACACCATTTGTTGTCGATCAGGTGGCGCTGGTGGGTGAGCGGCCGGATGGGTTTTTCGAGCTGATCCAACGCTACACCCTCGCCGGTTGAAGCGCGTCGCGTGCCTTTGCGACCGTGTCTTCCAGCGCACCGTCGTTGCAGATGGTGACGACGCGCAAACCCTGGGGCAACGGTTTCGCGGCCTGCGCCAGCCTCGCGCCGATCTCGGCCTCGCTCTCGCGGCCGCGCCCGGCAAGTCGGCGGGCCAGCACCCCGGGCGAGGCCGTGATGTTCAGGACAAGCAGATTGGAAATCACGGCGTCTGCCTGCAACAGCGCGCTGCGCGAGAAATTGGCAAGGCAATCGATACCGTTTTGCGTATCTGTCACCACATCCGCAGGGATGCCATAGCGCAGCCCATGCGCAGCCCAGTGCACGCAGAATGCGCCAGAGCTTGCGGCTGCATCGAATTGTTCGGGCGTCACGGCGTCATACGCTTCGCCGCCCAAATCCGGCGCGCGGGTGATTGTGCGGCGCACCAACCGCACCGCAGGGAGGGCGGCGACTACGCCAGCCATGACACTGTCTTTGCCCACGCCGGATGGGCCGACCACCGCGATTAGGCGTCCGGTCGTCATGCCGCGTGCGCCGGTGTAAAGCGGGTCACGTCCATCTCGCGGTCGCAGACGCGCGCGCGCGTGGCCTCGTCGTGGAAAATGCCGATGATGGCCGCGCCACGCGCCTTGGCCTCTTCGATCAGGGTCAGCACCACTTCGCGGTTGGCCGCATCAAGGCTCGCTGTGGGTTCGTCCAGCAACAGGGCGGGATAGGGGTGCGCAAAACCACGCGCGATGTTCACGCGCTGCTGCTCGCCGCCCGAAAAGGTGGTGGGCGACAGGGTCCACAACCGTTCCGGAATGTTGAGTTTTGCCAGCAACGACATGGCCCGTTCTTGCGCCTCGTCCTGCGCAACGCCGACGGAGCGCAGCGGTTCGGCCACCACGTCCAACGTGGGCACCCGTGGAACGACGCGCAGGAATTGGCTGACATAGCCCAGTGTTTCACGGCGGATGCGGATGATTTCGCGCGGCTCGGCTTGCACAAGGTCAATGCCGCCCACGCGGATCGCCCCGGCCTCGGCCCGGTAGTTGCCATAGATCATGCGCATCAGCGTCGACTTGCCCGCGCCCGAAGCGCCGGTCAGCGCCACGCATTCTCCGGCCGCGACCGACAGATCGACGCCGCTCAACACTCTGATAACAGCGCCGCCCTGATTGTGCAGGGTGAAAGTCTTGGACACGTTGGATAAGTCGATCATCGGATCACACCTGCAGGACAGAACTGACAAGAAGTTGGGTATAGCCATGTTGCGGGTCGTCCAGCACCTGGTCGGTCAGGCCCTGTTCGACCACACGGCCGTTTTTCATCACCATCAGCCGGTCGGCGAGCAGCCGCACCACGGCCAGATCATGCGTGACGATGATGGCCGACAGCCCCATGTCGCGCACAAGGCCCCGCAGCAGGTCCAGCAGCCGCGCCTGCACGCTGACATCCAGCCCGCCGGTGGGTTCGTCCATGAACACCAGCCGCGGGCCGGTCACCAGGTTGCGCGCGATTTGCAAGCGCTGTTGCATGCCGCCCGAAAAGGTTGTTGGCCGGTCATCCACGCGCGCCGCGTCGATTTCGACCCGCTCCAGCCAATCCACGGCCTTGCCGCGAATGTCGCCGTAATGCCGCGCGCCCACAGCCATCAGACGCTCGCCCACATTGCCGCCGGCGCTGACACCCATACGCAGCCCGTCGCGCGCATGCTGGTGGACAAAGGCCCAATCGGTGCGGCCCAGCATTCGGCGTTCGGGTTCCGACATCGTCACGGTGTCGCGCGGGCCTTCGGCACGCGTATCGAACACGACCGCGCCCGCATCCGGGCGCAGATGGCCCGCCATGCAGTTCAGCAAGGTGGATTTGCCCGAGCCGCTTTCGCCCACGATCCCCATCACCTCGCCGGGATAAAGATCGAAGGAGACATCGGCACAGCCGATATGCGCGCCGTAGCGTTTGGTGATACCTTGAACCGATAACAATGGGGTCATGCCGCGTCCTTTCCACGATGGCCTGCCGCCTGGCGCGCCTCGCAATAATCCGTGTCCGAACACACGAACATCCGCCCGCCCTGATCGTCGGTGATGACCTCGTCCAAATAGCTGTCTTCGGCCCCGCACAGGCCGCAAGGGTGGTCGGCTTTGCTGGCCTCGAACGGGTGATCTTCGAAATCCAGGCTAACGACTTGGGTGTAGGGGGGCAGAGCATAGATGCGCTGCTCACGACCGGCGCCGAACAGCTGGATCGCCGGGCAATCGCCCAGTTTCGGGTTGTCGAATTTCGGGATCGGCGATGGATCCATCACATAGCGCCCTTCCACCTTGACCGGATAGGCGTAGGACGTGGCGATATGGCCATGGCGGCTGATATCCTCGTAAAGCTTCACATGCATCAGCCCGTATTCTTCCAGGCTGTGCATCTTGCGCGTCTCGCTTTCGCGAGGCTCCAGAAAGCGAAGTGGTTCAGGGATCGGCACCTGGTAGACCAATATCTGCCCCTCGCCCAGCGGCGCCTCGGGAATGCGGTGGCGGGTCTGGATCACCGTGGCGTCTTGGGTTTTCGTGGTGGTCGCCACGCCTGCGGTGCGTTCGAAGAAGCTGCGGATGGATACAGCATTGGTCGTATCGTCTGCACCCTGGTCGATCACCTTGAACCGGTCGTCGGGCGTCAGAACGGCTGCGCTGACCTGCACGCCGCCGGTGCCCCAACCATACGGCATGGGCATCTCGCGGCTGGCAAAGGGCACTTGATAGCCGGGGATCGCCAGCCCTTTCAGGATCGCGCGCCGGATCATCCGTTTCGTCTGTTCGTCGAGATAGGCGAAATTGTATTCGGGCGACTGTGTCACAAGACTGTCTCACTGCTGTGGTTACTGCCGGGCAAGGAACCGCTGTCCAAACACCTGGGGGTCACATGGGCGCTTTGATACTGAATATTGCGGTGGGCATCGGCGCCTCGCTTCTGGGCTGGATCGTGATCGAGCCGATCCTGTCTCGAATCCTTCCCAGGCTGGAACGGGTCTTGCCCAGTGATCTCGTCGGGCCGGGGGGCTGGCTTGCTGACACAACCGGCCAAAACGGAATTTTCGACCTGCCGATGCGACGCAAAGGTGAATGATGTCGCGCAGGTCATTCCGCGGCCTCTTGGGCAAGGCTGG
>JAASTF010000259.1 GCA_021767525.1 Paracoccaceae bacterium | reverse complement strand
TGGGCAAGGATATCGGCGGCGATCCGGTGGTGGCGAACCTGTCGAAAATGCCCCACCTTCTGATCGCGGGGACCACCGGCTCGGGCAAATCGGTGGCGATCAACACCATGATCCTGTCGCTGCTGTACAAGCTGACGCCCGAGGAATGTCGCCTGATCATGATCGACCCCAAGATGCTGGAACTGTCGGTGTATGATGGCATCCCGCACCTGCTGAGCCCCGTCGTGACCGACCCGAAAAAGGCGGTCGTGGCCCTGAAATGGGTCGTGGGCGAGATGGAAGAACGCTATCGCAAGATGTCGAAGATGGGCGTGCGCAACATCGACGGCTACAACAGCCGCGTGGCCGACGCGCTGGCCAAGGGCGAGATGTTCAGCCGCACGGTGCAAACGGGTTTTGACGACGAAACCGGCGAACCCGTGTTCGAGACCGAGGAATTCGCCCCCGAAAAGATGCCCTATATCGTCGTGATCGTCGACGAGATGGCCGACCTGATGATGGTGGCCGGCAAGGAAATCGAGGCCTGCATCCAGCGCCTGGCGCAGATGGCGCGGGCCAGCGGTATCCACCTTATCATGGCCACGCAGCGCCCGTCGGTGGACGTGATCACCGGCACGATCAAGGCGAACTTTCCCACCCGGATCTCGTTCCAAGTGACCTCGAAAATCGACAGCCGCACCATCCTGGGCGAACAGGGGGCCGAGCAGCTGCTGGGCCAGGGCGACATGCTGTATATGGCGGGCGGCGCCAAGATCACCCGTTGCCACGCGCCTTTCGTGTCGGACGAAGAGGTGGAAGAGATCGTGAACCACCTGAAATCCTACGGGCCCCCCGAATACGTGGGCGGCGTGGTGGAAGGCCCCGATGACGACAAGGCCGACAACATCGACGCGGTGCTGGGCCTGAATACCGGCGGCAACACCACGGGCGAGGATGCGCTGTATGACCAGGCGGTGGCGATTGCCATCAAGGATCGCAAATGCTCGACCTCTTACATCCAGCGCAAGCTGGGCATCGGGTATAACAAGGCCGCGCGCCTGGTGGAGCAGATGGAGGACGAGGGCATCGTCAGCGCCGCCAACCACGTGGGCAAGCGCGAGATCCTGGTGCCCGAGCAATAAGCCGCCTGCGCACGCGCCTGTCGCGCGAACGTGACAGGGGGGTTCTGGTGCAGCGGATGAACAGGGCCTATCTTGGGGTTATGATGATGTTACGCTCCCTCGTTGCTGCCGCGCTTGTCGCGATCACCGCCCTGCCTGCTGCGGCCGAAAAACTGTCGCTGTCAGAAATCTCGCGCTATCTGAACCAGCTGCAGACAGCCGAGGGCGCGTTTACCCAGATCAACGATGACGGCACGATCGACACCGGCACGATCTATATCAAGCGCCCGGGCCGCGTGCGGTTTGAATACGCGCCGCCCAACCCGGCGCTGGTGCTGGCGGGCGCGGGCAGCGTGGCGGTGTTCGACGCGCGCTCGAACACGGGGCCGGATGTGTATCCGCTGAACCAGACGCCGCTTTCGATCATCCTGGCGCGCAATGTCGATCTGACGCGGGCGCGCATGGTGACGGGCCACACCAGCGATGGCACCACGACCACTGTGACGGCGCAAGACCCGGATAACCCTGATTACGGCAATATCCAGCTGGTGTTCACAGCCAACCCGACCGAGTTGCGCCAGTGGAAGATCAACGATGGCAGCGGTGGGACCACCACTGTCGTGCTGGGTGAGATGCGGGTGGGCGGCAATATCAGCAACCGCAAGTTCGACATCCAGCGCGAGGCGCAAAACCGCACCCAGCGCTAATCGCGGGCGGCGCGGCGGGCCAGCTTGGCCGCAAGGTTCAGGCCCACGCCGGGCCGCGACCAGGGGCACACGGCGATGCAGATCGCGCAGCCATGCGTCTGGTTGAAAAACGGCAGGCATCGGTCGAAATCCACATACCATTTTTCCACCCCGCGCACGGTTTGCTTGTCGGGACCGATGGCCATCGGTGGGCAGGCATCCTCGCAGATGCGGCAGGCGGCGCAGAATGCATCAATCCCGAAATCGCGGGGCGGGGTGGGGGCAAAGGGCGCATCGGTCAGAACCGCGGACAGGCGGAACGAGGCGCCAAGCTCGGGGTTGATGATACTGCCATGCTTGCCCAGCTCGCCAAATCCGCAAGCCAGCGCTGGCGGGATCAGTGCCAGCGCGCCGGTCATCGGGCCGGTGACCGGCTCGGCCTCCCACCCCTGCTGCCGCAGCCACCCGGCCACCGCCTTGGCCGCGCCTGCCGCGCGGCCGTATTGGCGCACCACCTCTCCCCCGGCCGTGGGGTCGGGGGCTTGGGTGATGGCATCGTAATCGTGCTGCACGCCCAGCACGATCACCCGCGACTGCGCGATCTGATGCCCTTCGAACACCCAGTCGTCGCGCATTTCGGCCACGCCAGTCATTTCGCAGGTGCCATCGTCCACGAAAGCATCCAGCGCCGCGGTCCAGTCATCTGGCGCGTGCTGCACGGGCGGCCCGGCAAGGTCGGGTAACGGCGCATCCAGCACCTTTTGCCGGTCGGCACGGGCGGCCACCAAAGCGGGGTGGTCCGGATTCACAGAATAAAACCACCGCTGCATCTGCCCATGCGGGATGCTGTCGGGGTCAGGCGCCCAATAGACCATGCGCGGGCGGCGCTGCGTGACCTCGCCCAGCCCGTTGATCGCATTGCCTGACACCTCGGGCGCCAGCGCCATCTGCGCGGGATCCGGGTGAAACGGGCGATGCGGGTTGCGGCGGGCCATGACCGCAGCCTAGCCCGTCCGCCCGTCTGCGCAAAGGCGTTACGCGCCCAGCAGCGCCACGTTGTCCAGCGTCAGCCCTGCATCGGCCGCCACCGACAGGATCGGCACGCCATTCAACATCAGCGAGACTTGACCATCCGTGGCGCCTGCCTGCAGCTCGAGCGTCGGCTCGGCCGCGGTCGCATCGTAGACGACGACGATCTGATCCTCGGCCGGGTCGAAATCGTGCAACTGGGCGGCGTCGTCGATCCAGTCGCCCACAAGGATCGTGTCCGCGCCGTCGCCGGTGTCGATGTGATCGCCGCTGCCGGCCTCGATCACGTCGTCGCCGCCGCCACCATTCAGGAAATCCACGACGCCATCGCCGCGGCCGGTCAGCGCGTCATTGCCCCAGCCGCCGAACAGCGTGTCGCCATCGGCCCCGCCATCCAGCACATCGTCGCCCAGGCCGCCCAGCAGCGTGTCGGCCCCGGCATCGCCCATCAGGCTGTCGGCGCCATCGCCGCCTTCCAGGCTGTCATCGCCCGTCCCGCCGCGCAGAACGTCGTTATCTTCGGCCCCGTACAGAGTGTCATGCCCGTCGCCGCCCGCCAGCGTATCGTTGCCGGTATCGCCCTGAAGCGTGTCGTGGCCCCCATCGCCGACAAGGCTGTCGGCGCCGTCCTGCCCGTGCAAATCGTCGTTGCCGCCGCCGCCGGACAGGCTGTCGTCGCCCGCACCACCGCCGATTTCATCGACACCCTCTCCGCCCTGCAGCTGGTCGTCGCCTTCGCCGCCGACCAGCGTCTGGTCGCCCATCACTGCGTTCAGCAGATCCTCGTCCCCGCCCGTGTCGTCCAGACCGGGCGCGTCGGGAATATCGGTATCCCCCAGATCATCATCGCCCGGGGGCGCTACGCCGACAACGGCGGCCCCGGCCAACATCAACCCCAAAAGGCTTGCAAGCATCAACATGTCCCACGCCCCAAAAAACCACGTAAACCCCCAAGGTCACTATGCCACCGCGGGGCAGGGGGCGGTCAATTTCAATCTGTGCGGGTGGTTAACGCGGATCGGCGATCTGATCGGCGATCTGCCGTGCCCATTCGCCGATGATCGGCAGGAATTCGATCTGAGACAGCCACCAGGCCACCAGCGAAACCAGCATCGTCGCCCCCAAGGCCGAGCCAAGCCCAAAGGCCAGCCCGCGCATGAATTGAAACCAGATCAGGCGCGATGGTTTGTTGTGAATGCGCACGAAGCGGTGGCTGTTTAGCCGCGCCACCTCGTCGCCCAGGCGGGCGATGGCGTCTTTCAGATCGGCACTGTCGTCAGTCATCGCTGGTCCTTTCCTCGCGTCCTGGAAACCAGAGTTCGGGCTGCTTTGCATAGGAAATGTAAAGCGGATGCTTGGGGTGGCCCGCCTGCGTCAGGCCCAGATGATGCACCGCCCGGCCGGTATCGCGCAACAGCGCTTCGACCTGTGCGCCCCGTTCCAGGTGCGCGCCATGTGCGCCCCAGGCGGCAATGATCCGGTCGGCCCAAGGGCAGCTTTCGGCGATGGCGGCGTCATTCGCAGGCCCCACGGGATCGGCGGCGGCGCGCATCTTTTTCGGATCGGTGTCGCGCCAGGCAAAGATGTTCGTCACGCGAAACGCCCCGAACCCCAACGCACGGGCGCGCCGTTCGCAGCGTTCCACGGTGGGGTCGTTCTGCACCTCGGTCGCGGTCGACGGGTTCAGCATGATGAACAAGGCGCGGAGCCCGGCCGGATTCCAAACGCGGGTCAGCAGGTAACGGTATCGCTCGCAATCGGAATAGACGGCGGTCGAGTGCGCGTCGCCTTTCTGATGCGTGCGGGTGATCATGTGTTGAAAACGCGGCTGGGGTGCAACTCGCCGGCCTTGAACCGGCCCACCGCCACAGGCACCCCTTGGTACGAGGCCCAGCATTCCTCGCCATATTCCACGTCCTGCGCGATCACCATGCCGGGGTTGCCGTTGCGCAGGCGCGCGGCGCCCTGATCGGTGCAGGTGACCTGGGGCAGATCGGCCAGGCCAACCTTTAGCGGCAGCAGCAGATCGTCCAGCGCGGCCGTGCGGGCCATCTCTTCGACGCGATCCAGAGTGACCGCATCTTCCAGCTCGAACGGCCCGGA
>JAASTF010000258.1 GCA_021767525.1 Paracoccaceae bacterium | reverse complement strand
TTGCGCTTGCGGCGTTCGTCATGGCCCCATGTCTTGGCCGGTTCGTAGGGCGCGATATAGCTGTTGGTCAGCCACAGCTCACCATCTTCAACCATCGCATAGCTTTCGGCGATATTGGCCGAGTTCTCGCGCAGCGATTTCACCTCGGACCCTTGCAGGACGATACCGCATTCGATGTCGTCCTCGATCGCGTAATCATAGCGCGCGCGGCGGTTTTCCGCGATCACCTTGTAATTCGGGTCTGTCTTTGCCTGGGCCATCGCCATTCCCTAGCCGCTTGCCGCCATGCTGTCCATGCGGTGTATCTAGGGCGCCGGGGCGCAACGAAAAAGGGCGCGGACCCCTCGGCCGCGCCCTTTTCCCAACAAGGCACCATTTACCAATCGGTCGGGCCCTTGTCGCCAAATGTATCCACCAGGAAATCGATGAAGGCCCGCACCTTGGGCTGGGTAAAGCGGCCCGGCGGGTAGACGGCATAGATGCCTTGGGTTTCCATCGGCAGGTCGGGAATGGCATCCTCGACCAGGCCTTTTTCCATCGCATCGGCGTAAAGGAACGAGGGCAGATAGGCGATACCCAGCCCCGCGATGCAGGCATTCAGCAGCGATTGCCCGTCATTCACGCTCAGCCAGCCGGCGGTGCGCACCTGGCGCTTTTCGCCCGAGGGCGCGGTCAGCTTCCACAGGTTGCCGGCGGACTGGTTCGAATAATGCAGCAGCTTGTGCTCGTTCAGATCGTCGATCTTTTGCGGGCGGCCGTATTTCTGGAAATAGGACGGCGAGGCGATCATCCGCTTGGTGGTTTCGGTCAGCTTGCGCGCCCGAAGGCTGCTGTCTTCCAGCTCGCCGATGCGAATGGCCATGTCGAACCCTTCGCTGATCAGTTCGACATAGCGGTTGTTCAGCACCATGTTCACGGTAATATCTGGGAATTCCTGCAAAAATTCGCCCAGAACCGGCGACAGGTGGTTCACGCCGAAATCGGTGGCCACCGAAATACGCAAAAGCCCCGAAGGCGCGGATTGCATGGATGTGACCAGGGCATCGGCCTCGCCGGCGTCGTTCAGCACGCGACGCGCCCGGTCGTAATAAGCCAGGCCGATCTCGGTCGGGCTGACGCGGCGGGTCGTGCGATTTAACAGGCGGGCACCCAGGCGCGCCTCGAGGCTGGATACGTGTTTCGACACGGCGGATTTTGAAATCCCCAGCTTCTTGGCGGCATCGGTAAAGCCCCCTTGATCAACGACGGTGGCGAACGCCTCCATTTCCGTCAGTCGGTCCATGCTTCGATACCTCAATCGTTCTTTTGTCGACCTTGGGTATCGTGCCGAAATCGGGCAGCAGCGTGGCATTCGCCCGACAATACCGGGGTTTTGTCGGGGATCGTTAATGGCAACGAAACGTGTTTGCCGATTGCAGCAAGGATGCGGTTGGGCATAACTGGCGCCATGAGCAGCCAGACCGCCCAGGATGACGACAGCCTTTTGTGGCGCGCGGCGCCGGTGATCTTCGTTCTGTTCTGGGCGGGCGGGTACAGTTTCGCCAAGCTGGGCCTACCGCATATCCAGCCGATGACCCTGCTGGCGCTGCGCTATGGGTTGGCGGTTCTGGTGCTGTTGCCCGTCTTACTGCTGCACCGCCCCACCTGGCCACGCGGCGCGCGGCATTGGGGCGTGATCGCGCTGTCGGGGTTCGTGATCCAGTGCCTGTATTTCGGCAGCGCCTACGTGGCGATGGAAAACGGCATGAACGCCGGCACCACCGCGCTGATCATGGCGCTACAGCCGATCCTGGTGGCGGCGCTGGCGCCACTGGTGGGGGCCGGGCGCGGGTCGGGCCGGTTGTGGCTGGGGCTGGTGCTGGGCCTTCTGGGCGTGGTGATCGTGATCCTGGGCGGGCGCACCATAGGGCCCAGCCCATGGGTGGCGGTGCCCTTTGCGCTGCTGGCGCTGCTGTCGATCACAGGCGCGACCCTGTTTGAAAAATGGCACAGCATGCGCGCCGATCCGGTGGTTGGCGGGATCGTGCAGTATGCCGTGGGTTTCGTTGTAATGGCGCCCATCGCACTGTGGTTCGGCCTGGGGCAGATCGACTGGACGGGCGAGCTATTCGTCTCGCTTGGCTACCTGGTTTTTGCCAATTCCATCATCTCGATCAGCCTTTATGTCGGGCTGGTGCAGCGGGGCGACGCCACGCGCATCTCGTCACTCATGTACCTGGTGCCGCCGCTGGCGATGCTGGTGGCCTGGGCGATCCTGGGCGAGGTGATGACACCGACGGCCATGGCCGGCATGGCGGTTTGCGTGACCGGCGTGTGGCTGGTCAACCGCGCCACGCGCCGCACGGCGTAGGGTGGGCAATTCTGCCCACCTGCCCTTTCAGCCGCCGCGCACCGTGTCGATCATCAGCTGCACGTTGTCCGGGTCGGCATCCGGCGTGATCCCGTGACCCAGGTTGAAGATATGCGGCCCGCCCTTCAACGCGTCGACGATGCGGCGGGTTTCATCCACCAGCGCCTGCCCACCCGTCACCATGTGCGAGGATTTCAGGTTGCCCTGCACGCAGCCGTCGGGCTGCACGTTCTGCGCGATCCATTCCGGCGTCACGCTGTCGTCGATGGCAACGCAATGGGCACCCACCCGCTTGGAAAAGCCGACGTAATGATCGCCCGCCTCGCGCGGGAAGGCGATGATCGGCGTGTCGGGGTGGCGGGCCTTGAGCTCGCGGATGATCCGCGCGATGGGCGCCTCGCAGAACTCGGCGAAATCGTCGCCTTTCAGGCTGCCGGCCCAGCTGTCAAAGATCTTGACCACCTCGGCACCTGCGTCGATCTGCGCCGACAGATATTCCACCGTGGCCGCACCGATATGATCCAGCAATTTCGAAAACGCCGCGCGATCGGCGGCCTTGAAGGCATGGGCCGCCGCCTGTTCATCCTTGCCCTTGCCGCCGATCATGTAGGTGGCGACCGTCCAGGGCGCGCCGGCAAAGCCGATCAGCGTGGTTTCGCGCGGCAGTTCGCGCGACAGGATGCGCAGCGTTTCATAGATCGGCGCCAGGGTTTCATGCACCTCGTCCGCCGGGCGCAGGGCAGCGACGCCCGCCGCATCCGTCACCGTCGACATGCGCGGGCCCTCGCCCTGCGCGAACCACAGGTCCGATCCCAGCGCCTGACCGATCAACAGAATGTCGGCAAACAGGATCGCCGCGTCAAAGCCATAGCGGCGAATGGGCTGCAGAGTGACCTCGGCCGCCAGTTCGGAATTATAGCAAAGCGACAGGAAATCCCCCGCTTGCGCCCGCGTGGCGCGGTATTCCGGCAGGTAGCGCCCCGCCTGCCGCATCATCCAGATGGGCGGCGTGTCTTGCGTTTCACCGGCAAGGGCCTTGAGGATTTTCTTGTCTGGCATGGGCTGTCCTTCCTTGTTGACACTGTTCGTCCACGCACGGCGACGTATTGTCAAGCGCGGGGCGCTTGTCAGGACAGCATGACACGGCTAAGCCTTTCGCCATGACAACGCAATTGCCCAGCCCCGCCTCACCCCTCAAGATCGGCACCCGTGGATCGCCGCTGGCGCTTGCCCAAGCCTATGAAACGCGCGACCGCCTGATGCGGGCCTTTTCCCTGCCCGAAGAGGCGTTCGAGATCGTGGTCATCAAGACCACCGGCGACAACCGCGCCATGATCGACGCCGACCGCCCGCTGAAAGAGATCGGGAACAAGGGTCTGTTCACCAAGGAAATCGAAGACGCGATGATCGAGGGCCGCATCGATATTGCCGTCCATTCGATGAAAGACATGCCCACCGAACAGCCACCGGGGCTGATGCTGGATTGCTATCTGCCGCGCGAGGATACGCGCGATGCCTTCGTTAGCGTGTCGGCCGACGGGCTGCACGCCCTGCCCGAGGGCGCGGTTGTCGGCTCATCCTCGCTGCGGCGGCGGGCGCAGATCCTGAACAAGTTTCCGCACCTGCAGGTGGTCGAATTTCGCGGAAACGTGCAAACCCGCATGAAAAAGCTGCAGGACGGCGTCGCACAGGCGACATTTCTGGCGATGGCCGGGCTGAACCGGCTGGGCATGGCCGACGTGGCCCGCGCCGCCATCGCGCCCGAGGATATGCTGCCCGCCATCGCGCAAGGCGCCATCGGGATCGAGCGGCGCAGCGACGATCTGGACGCCGCCGCCATGCTGGAGGCGATCCATGACGGCCCCACCGGCCAGCGCCTGGCGGCCGAGCGCGCATTTTTGGCCGCGCTCGACGGGTCGTGCGAAACGCCGATTGCGGGCCTGGCCGAGCTTGACGGCAACACCCTGCGCCTACGCGGCGAGGTGCTGCGCCCCGACGGGTCCGAGCGCATCGGCGCCGACCGCAGCGCGCCCATCGCCGACGGCGTGGCGCTGGCGCAGGCAATGGCGCAGGACCTTCTGGAAGAGGCCGGCCCCGGTTTCTTCGAATGGCGGCAGCCCTGATCGGCAAAGCGCGCGATTTCAGATCGAAAAAGCGCGATTTCCGGTCTTGACCGCGCCGACGCCTTCCCATAAATCCCGCGTCACCCAGTGGCGGAGTAGCTCAGGTGGTTAGAGCAGCGGAATCATAATCCGCGTGTCGGGGGTTCAAGTCCCTCCTCCGCTACCATTTCTTCCTTACAGATAAGTCGCTTCCGTAAGCTGCGCCCTGTCCCTGAGCGGCGCATGGATTTTTCGTCGGCCCCAAGGCCCGAGCTTCGCCATAGCTTCAAAAAAAATTCAACCCACTGTTACATTCGCCTCCTACTGCCCCGGACAAGGCCGGCCGGAATTTCCGCCGCCTCAACCTGCCATATCCGACAGACGCCCATTCCGGGCTGGGGAGATCAACAATGACTTTGAAGACACTTCTTTCGGCGACCACGGCCGTCGCGATGGCCGCAACGCCGGTTTTCGCCGCCAGCCACAGCGGCAA
>JAASTF010000257.1 GCA_021767525.1 Paracoccaceae bacterium | reverse complement strand
CTGGATCGGCATCGTGGCGGTTCTGCTGATCGTCGGCGGCGCCGCTTTCAACGAATACCGCAAGGCGCAAGAGCGCGCGCAGGCCGAGGCCCTGGGCGACGCGATGCTGTCCGCGCTGGACTTGGACGCCGCGCAGGACCGTGCCGCCGCCTTGGCCGAGGTGCCCACCGACGGGCCGGGTCAGCAGGCGGTTCTGGCCTTTGCCCGCGCGGGCGAGCTGGTGACCGCGGGCAATGACGCGCAGGCTGCCGACCTTCTGAACCAGGTGGCCGCCAACGGCGACATTCCGCAGATCTATCGCCAGATCGCCGGTTTCCGGGCGCTGACGCTGCAAAGCGATCTGCCCGCCGAAGACCGCCGCGTGCAGTACGAGGCATTCGCGGCCCAGGGCGGCATTTTGCGCCTGCTGGCCGAAGAACAGATCGCGCTGATCGAGGTGGAAACCGGCAATCGCGACGCCGCGCTGCGCCGGGCACAGGCGATGTTGCAAGACGCCGAGGCCACCGCGGGCTTGCGCCGCCGGGCAACTCAGTTGATTGTGGCGCTGGGGGGCGAGCTGCCGGCCACCGCGAACGCAGCGGCCGAAACACCCGCGCAATAGCAACCGCAGCGCAAGGACGGGGAAATGGGCAAAGTGAAAACAGGCTGGATGATCGCGCTGGCAAGCGCCGTGTTCTTGACCGCCTGCGGCGAGGCCGAGGAAATTCTGCCCGGCCCGCGCGAAGACCTGCGCCCCGACGCGCGCGATTTGCAGGACACCGAAAACCGCTCGGTGCCGCTTGCGCTGCCGGCACAGACGACCAACGCCGCCTGGGCGCAGCGCCACGGCACGCCGGTCTTCCGCACCGCGCACCCCGCGCTGCGCGCGACGCCGGTCCTGGCGTGGTCGGCCGATATCGGCGCCGGCGACAAGCGCCGTCAGCGCATCACCGCCGCCCCCGTGGTGGCGGGCGGGCGCATCTTCACGCTGGATTCCGGCGCGCAGGTGGTCGCAACCAGCACCGCCGGCGCGCGGCTTTGGGCCCAGGATCTGCGCCCCGAGCGCGAACGTGAAGGCCAGGCCACTGGCGGCGGCATCGCCTATGAAGGCGGGCGGGTCTATGTCTCGTCCGGGTATGGGCTGGTGACGGCGCTTGACGCGGAAACCGGCGCCATCGTCTGGCAGCAGAAACTGGACTCGACCGGGTCGGGCACGCCGACGGTGGCGGGTGATCTGGTCTATCTCGTGGCGGGTGACGACACTGCCTGGGCCATCGAAAAGGACAATGGCCGCGTGCGCTGGCAATTGGGCGCCGCGCCCGATGTCGATAACGTGCTGGGCGGCGCGGCGCCGGCGCTGACCGATCAATTCGTCATCTTTGCCTTCGGCGGCGGCGATTTGCAGGCCGCGTTCCGCAAGGGCGGGCTGCGCATGTGGGACGCGGTGATTTCCGGCCAGCGCCGGTTCCGCGCCTCGACCAAGGTCAGCGACATCACCGGCGACCCGGTTATCGTGGGCGATACCGTCTATGTGGGCACGCATTCCGGCCGCACCGTGGCCCTGCGCGCGGGCAATGGCGAACGTATCTGGACGGCGAATGACGGCGCGATGGGGCCGGTCTGGCCAGTGGGCGGCGCGCTGTTCCTGGTGAACGACCGCAACGAGCTGGTGCGCCTGTCGGCCGAGGATGGCAGCCGTATCTGGGTGCAGGAATTGCCGCGCTTCATCAAGAACCGGCCGCGCCGGCAGGTGGCGGTCTATGCTCATTACGGCCCGGTCGTTGCTGGCGGGCGCGTTGTCGTGGCCTCGAGCGACGGATACCTGCGGCTGTTCGATCCCGCCTCGGGCGCGCTGGTGCACCAGGTCGAATTGCCCGGCGGCGCCAGCACCGCGCCCGTCGTGGCGGGCGGCACGCTTTACGTCGTGGGCGCACGCGGGCAACTGCACGCTTTCCGTTGACGCCCGATTGCTGTATCGCGGCGGCCTGACACCGCTGGAGCGACAAGACCATGAGTTTCACACTCGCCATCGTGGGGCGGCCCAATGTGGGCAAGTCCACGCTGTTCAACCGCCTTGTGGGCAAGCGCCTGGCGCTGGTCGACGATCAGCCCGGCGTCACCCGTGACCTGCGCGAAGGCGCGGCCCGTCTGGGCGATCTGCGATTCACCGTGATCGACACCGCGGGACTTGAGGACGCGACGGACGACAGCCTTGAGGGCCGCATGCGGCGGCTGACCGAGCGTGCGGTCGACATGGCCGACCTGTGCCTTTTCATCATCGACGCGCGCACCGGCATCACGCCCACCGACCAGATCTTTGCCGAAATCCTGCGCCGCCGCGCCAAGCACGTGATCCTGGCCGCGAACAAGGCCGAGGGCCGCGCGGGCGAGGAGGGCGCGCTCGAAGCCTATTCGCTGGGCCTGGGCGAACCCTTGCGCCTGTCGGCCGAGCATGGCGAAGGCCTTGGCGATTTGCTGTCGGTCCTGATGCCGCTGGCCAAGGAGTTCGAGGAGCAGGCCGAGGAAACCGCGCCCGAGATCGACATCACCCTGACCGAGGAAGAGGCCGAGGAAGGCGTGGCCGAACTGCGCTGGCCCACGCCCGAAAAGCCGATGCAGATCGCCGTTGTGGGGCGGCCCAACGCGGGCAAATCGACCCTTATCAACAAGCTTTTGGGCGAAGACCGGCTGCTGACCGGCCCCGAGGCGGGGATTACCCGCGATGCGATCTCGCTCAGCCTGGATTGGGACGGGCTGCCGGTGCGGATCTGGGATACCGCCGGAATGCGCAAGAAGGCGCGGGTGCAGGACAAGGTGGAAAAGCTGTCGGTGGCCGACGGGCTGCGCGCGGTCAAGTTTGCCGAGGTCGTTGTGGTGCTGCTGGACGCCGCGATTCCGTTCGAACAGCAGGATCTGCGCATCGCCGACCTGGCCGAACGCGAGGGCCGCGCCGTCGTGGTCGCGGTGAACAAGTGGGATATCGAGGACGACAAGCAGGCCAAGCTGCGCGATCTGCGCGAGGCGTTCGAGCGCCTGTTGCCGCAGCTGCGCGGCGCGCCCTTGGTTACGGTTTCGGCCAAGACCGGCCGCGGCCTGGACCGGCTGCGAGATGCGATCGAACGTGCCTATGCCGTGTGGAACACCCGTGTGCCCACCGCCGCGCTGAACCGCTGGCTGACCGGCATGATCGAGGCGCATCCGCCCCCCGCGCCACAGGGCCGCCGGATCAAGCTGCGCTACATGACCCAGGCCAAGACGCGCCCGCCGGGGTTCGTGGTGATGTGCAGCCACCCCGACAAGATGCCGGCCAGCTACACCCGATACCTGGTGAACGGGTTGCGCGAATCGTTCGATATGCCGGGCACACCGATCAGGCTGTTCCTGCGTGGGCAGGGCGATCGCAACCCTTACAAGGGCAAGCGCGAAAAGAACGCGGGCGCCCTGAAAAAGCACCTGGGCAAGAAAAAGGGCTGAGGCGGTTTAGCTCTCGGTGGCCAGCCGGGCTGTTACAGCGGCCAACAGTGCCGCGCCCAGACCGGCCAGCATGGCGATGGGCAGGGCGCCGTCGCCCAGGTTGGCAATGACCACGCCGATCAGCGCCCAGATGACGGCCGCGGCATAAAGCGGCTCGTCCGGCCGGGCGCGCTGCACGGTGACGGCCAGGGCCAGCGCCAGAACGATGCACAGCGCCGCCGACGCAATGCCGCCCATCGCGCCATATCCTGCCAGCACCAGACCCAGCGCCACACAAGAGGCGGCGGTCAGCCAGCCGGCATAGAGCGCGATGGGCACGCGTTGCCACCAGCGGTCGGCTTGGCCGGCCCGCCACAGCGCCAAAACCGCCAGCGCCCACATCGCCCAGATCATCACCGTCGCCGCCGGGACCGAAGCTTGCGCCGCCGGAATCCACGCGGCGCCGATCACCAAAGAGCCGATCAAGGGCCAGCGCATCGCCGCCCAATCGGGTGCGTCGGCCCGGCGCAACAGCCCATAGCCCGCCCCGGCAATCAGCCAAAGGTAAATCAGGCCCCAGATCGAAAAGGCATAGCCCGCGGGCTGCACCGGTGCGTTGTCTTGGGGCACCGGAAACTGGTCGGGCGCGAAGCCGTTAAACCCACCCACCACAAGGGGTGAGACGGCGAAAAATACCGCCGACGTCACATGCAGGATCGCGGCCATGCGCCGCCTGTCGGTTGTTGGATCGCGCTCGGTCATGCCCATAATTTGGGCCGCCGTCCGCCGCAGAAAAGGGGCAAATGCGCCGAGGCTTGAAAAAAACCGCGCTTGGTCAATATCTTGTGATGTGGGTGTGGCATGGCTGCGCGTGCCGCATGCCGCGCGATCGCAAGCTTGGACAACAGGCGGGGGACAGCAATGGAAATTCGGGAAATCCGCGCTTTCACACATCGATACACGGACAAGGACGACCGTCTTGCGGCGCTGAGTTACTTTGGCACTTTCGCGGTCTATTTCGCGGCGTTGGCCCTGGGGGCCTGGGCCTGGGGCGCGCTGCATTGGCTGGCGGCGCTGCCGCTGATCGTGATCCTGGGGTTTGCCTCGGTGCGGCTTTACGTGCTGCAGCATGATTGCGGGCATGCATCCTTGTTTTCAACGCGCAAGCGCAACGACTGGGCGGGCTATGGCCTGTCGGTCTTTACCCTGACGCCCTATGCGGTGATGCGCCACAATCACAACCTGCACCATGCGCATGTGGGCAACCTGGATCATCGCGAGGATGGCGAGGTGTACACGATGACCCTGGCCGAGTGGCAGCGCGCCGGCTGGGCCGAGCGGGCGATTTATCGCGCCTATCGCAACCCGGCGGTTATGCTGGGGCTGGGGGGCATTTATACTTATTTCATCCGCTATCGCTGGCCGCGCAACACGACGGCGGTGGGCGTGGCAGGCGTTCTGATACATAACGCGCTGGTGCTGGCCTGGGCCTTTGCCGTTTGGGCGGTGCTGGG
>JAASTF010000256.1 GCA_021767525.1 Paracoccaceae bacterium | reverse complement strand
GTTCGGTGACGTGATCCCCCTGATCCGGCGCGAGCATGTGGCCGGCTATTACGCGCGCCGGCCGATCTGGCTGGTGGAAAACCTTGGCATCGAGCGTATCCGCGAAGAGGCCGAGGCGATGGAGCGCGACGCCGAGCATTTCTATATCACCGCTGCGCAGCGCACATCCGACGCGGAAACCCGCAAGCTGTTGGGCGATCTGGCCGCGGCCGAGGCGGGCCACCAGGCCACGGCAGGCGAGTTGCAAGACCAGCACCTGACCGAGGACGCCAAGGAATCGGAAGCGCGCGCCTCGCATCGGCAATTCGTTCTGACCTGGGTACAGCCCGGTCTGGCCGGGTTGATGGATGGCTCGGTGTCCACACTGGCCCCGATCTTTGCCACAGCGTTCGCCACGCAAGACACCTGGACGACCTTCCTGGTGGGGCTGGCGGCATCCGTGGGGGCCGGCATCTCGATGGGCTTTACCGAGGCTGCCAGCGACGATGGCGAATTGTCGGGCCGGGGCAGCCCGTGGAAACGCGGCGTCGCTTCGGGTGTGATGACCACGCTGGGCGGGTTGGGGCACGCGCTGCCCTACCTGATCCCCGAATTCTGGACTGCCACGATCATCGCCTTTGTCGTGGTGTTCATCGAACTGTGGGCGATCGCCTGGATTCAGAACAGGTACATGGAAACGCCGTTCCTGCGCGCGACCTTCCAGGTGGTTGTGGGCGGCGCGCTGGTGTTTGCGGCGGGGGCGCTGATCGGCAGCGGCTAGCGCGGGCTTAACCGCCCGTCGCTGCGCGATACCACGCAACGATCTTTTGCCGCTCGTCCGGCTCCATATAGCTGACATTGGCGGGCGGCATCGCGTGGGTCAGGCCCGCTTGCAGGTAAATCGCCTTGGCCTGCCGCGCGATCTGGTATTCGTTGTCCAGCCGCACGCCCTTGGGCGGCCACAACACGCCCTCGTAAAACGGCTCGGCGCGGTGGCACATCGAACAGCGGCCCATCACGATGTCATGCACCTCGTCGAAGCCGTCGGCCTGCGCGAAATGCAGGGCCGCGCCGCTGGTCGCCTGCTCGGGCTCGTCCGCGCGGAACATCGGCGCGGTCGACAGCCACATGATCAGCACGAAAATCACCGCCGTCGCCGCCCAGGCCCAGTAGGGCATCCCCTTGCGCGCGTGCATCGAGTTGAAGAAGTGCCGGATCGTCACCCCCATCAGGAACACCAGCGACGCGATGATCCAGTTATAGTCGCTGGCAAAGGCCAGGGGGTAATGGTTCGACAACATCAGGAAGATCACCGGCAGCGTCAGGTAATTGTTATGCGTACTGCGCTGCTTGGCGATCTTGCCATATTTCGGGTCGGGCTTGTTGCCCGCCATCAGGTCGGCCACCACCACCTTTTGGTTGGGAATGATGATCATGAACACGTTGGCCGACATTATCGTTGCGGTGAACGCGCCCAGGTGCAGCAGTGCCGCACGCCCCGAGAACACGCTGCTATAGAAATAGGCCATGCCCACCAACACCACGAACAGCGCCACCATCAGGCCCGTCTGATTGGCATTCACGAAACGGTTGCACAGGAAATCGTAAACCAGCCAGCCAAATGCCAACGACGCGATGGAAATCACGATGGCCCAGCCCGGCGCAATGTCCCACACCGCCGGGTCGACCAGGTAGAACTCGGCACCCAGATAATAGACCACGGCCAGCAGGGCAAAGCCCGACAGCCAGGTGGAATAGCTTTCCCATTTGAACCACACCAACCCGTCGGGCATGTTCGCGGGCGCCACCAGGTATTTCTGGATGTGATAGAACCCGCCGCCATGCACCTGCCACTCTTCGCCATCCGCACCGCTGGCCAGGTTGCGGTCGCGGTGCAGGCCAAGGTCCAGCGCGATGAAATAGAAGGACGATCCGATCCACGCGATGGCGGTAATCACGTGCAGCCAGCGAATGGCAAATTCGGCCCAGGCGCCCATCGCGGCAAGATCATACATCGGCGGCTCCGTTCGTTGCGTCGGGGCAGGCTATCGCATCCCACATTTGTCTGTTAATCCAGCAGCTGGCGGCAACAGTTTCAAAAAGAATCTGAAAATGGCCTATGTAAACAACATCCGCATGTTCGTGCGCGTCTACGAATTGGGCAGCATGAGCGCCGCCGCCCGCGATCAGCGCGCTTCGCCCGCGGTGGCCTCGGCCCGGATTGCCGAGCTGGAAAAGCATCTGGGCGTGCGGCTGTTCAACCGCACCACCCGCGCCCTCAGCCCGACCGAGCACGGGAGGCTGTTCTACGACGGCGCCTGCCGCGTGCTGGAAGCGATCGACGCCGCCGAGGCCGCGGTGATGGAAGCCAACCAATCGCCGCGCGGTACGCTGTTTGTGGCAGCCCCCCTGGGCATCGGCCGGCGTTTCATCGCGCCCGCGGTGCCGCGGTTCAAGGCCGAGTATCCGCGCATCGACATCCGCCTGCGCCTGTCCGACCGGGTGGTCGACGTAACGGGCGAGGGGCTGGACCTGGCGTTTCACCTGGGCCCGCTGGTCGACAGCGATCTGAAGGTCCGCGTGATCGAGGAATGCCCCCGCGTTCTATGCGCCGCGCCTGCCTATATCGACCGGCGCGGGATGCCCGCCAATGGCGCAGCACTGGTCGAGGATAAGCACGACTGCCTGAATCTGCGCTTTCCCGGCGCGCGCGAATTCCAATGGACGCTGCAAACCCCCGACGGGCCCAAGCGGTTCGAAATCTCGGGGCCGCTGGAAACCGATGATGGCGACGTTCTGACCGGCTGGGCGCTGGATGGCGCGGGAATCGTGATGAAACCGCTGTTCGAAGTGGCCGAGCATCTGGAATCCGGCGCGCTGGTGCCGGTGGCCACCGAAACGCCGCCCCTGCCCACGCAACTGGCCTGCCTGTCACCCTCGCGCCGGTATCGCGACCCCAAGGTGCAGGTCTTTACCGAATACATGGTGGATCACTGCAAACGCACCCTGCGCCAGCTACAATGCTGACCCGCCCCCTTGTCATCCGAAAATATTCTATTACCTGCATGTGAACCGCATCTTTAGACCGTAAGGAGGTTTCGCATGTTTACCCGCACCAGTCCCTCGACCGGGCCGAAGTCGCCCGAGGTGACAGGGTTCTACGATCCCGACACCGGCTCGATCATGTATGTCGCCGCCGATCCGGCCACGAAAAAGGCCGCGCTGATCGACATCGTGCTGGATTTCGACCCGGCCCACGGCCGCACCCGCACCGACAGCGCCCAAGAGGTGCTGGAGTTCGTCGCCGCCCAGGGGCTGACCGTGGAATGGGTGCTGGATACCCATCCACATGCCGACCACATGATGGCCAGCGCCTGGCTGAAAGAGCAGACCGGCGCGCCCAACGCGATCGGCGAGAAAACCCGCGATATCGCGCAGCTGTGGGCGGGCTATTACAACCTTCCCAACGCGTTCGACGTGGACCGCGATTTCGACCGGCTGTTCGCCGATGGCGACACCTTCAAGATCGGCAATCTGGATGTATCCGTGATGCTGCATCCCGGTCACACGCTGGGCTCGATCACCTATGTGGTGGGCGATGCGGCCTTTGTACATGACACCTTCATGCACGTGGATTCCGGCACCAGCCGCGCCGATTTCCCTGGCGGCACGTCCAAGGATCTGTGGGACAGCCTGCAATCCATCCTGTCCCTGCCCGACGACACCCGCCTGTTCGTCGGCCACGACTACCCGCCCGTGGGCGACCGCAAAGACCCCGCGTGGGAGGCCACGGTGGCCGAGCATCGCGCCAATAACAAGCATCTGGGCGGCGGCACGACCGAGGCCGAGTTCCGCAAGCTGCGCGACGAGCGTGACGCGACGCTGAAACTGCCCGACCGGATGCTGTACGCGCTGCAGGTCAATTTGCGGGGTGGACGGCTTGCACCCGCCGAGGACGATGGCCATGCTTACTTCAAGATACCCGCGAACAAGTTTTAACCCATAGGAGACGCGCGAATGAAAACCGAAACCGTAGACGGCGCCACGCTGGAAACCTGGAGCGTGGACGAGGTCGCCAAGGCCTTTGAAGCCAACGAAATCGTGCTGATCGACGTGCGCACCCCGCAGGAATACATGTTCGAACATATCGAGGGCGCGCTGCTGATGCCGCTTGCGTTCTTCAAGGGCGACAAGCTGCCCGACCAGGTGGAAAAACGTATCGTGTTCCACTGTGGCTCGGGCGTGCGATCCGAGCGCGTGGCCCGCGCAGCCATTGCTGCAGGCGTCAAACAGATCGCCCATATGGAAGGCGGGTTTGGCGCGTGGAAAGCCGCCAAATGCCCCTATATCGGCACGAACATGGCGACAGGCGCACCGCAAAGCGTGACGCCTGAATAAGACATGGCCGCCGCCCGGCGCAAACTGCGCACCGGGCGGCGCTGCCTTTTTTCAATCACTGGGTATTCAACAAAATCACCTCGACCCGGCGATTGGCCTCGCGGCCTTCGGGCGTGGTGTTGGGGGCAACGGGGGCAAGGTATCCCATGCCTTCGGCGCTCATCCGTTCGCGCGGGATACCATGCGCGCTGGCCAACCGTTCCAGAACGGACGCGGCCCGCCGCTTGGACAGCGCAATGTTGCTGTCCAGCGCGCCCACCGCATCGGTATGGCCCACCAGCGCGATCCGCGCCTGCGGATTGTCCGCCATGAAGCCCGCCAGCGCCGACAGCGACGCATAGCTGCCCTCGCTCAATTCCGACGATCCGGTGCCGAAATCCAGATCGGTCAGCACGGCGTGCCCTTGCGCGCCAAGCCGCGCCGCCAGATCGCCGGGCGCGCCCTGCGAACGCGGCAGCGCCGCGCGCCCCACCGCCAAAGGCGTGGCGTCGCCTGCTTCGGGCCCCGAGACGCGGACAAGCTGCACGAACCCCGCCGCGGACGTGCGGCTGACCAGCAAGGTCACGTAATCGTCGTCACCTTTGCGCGCCGCAAGAAACCG
>JAASTF010000255.1 GCA_021767525.1 Paracoccaceae bacterium | reverse complement strand
GCGGTGCGCGCGCTGATCACCCGCTATGACGGCGCCCAGCAGGGCGAGATGGCGGCGCTGATGCAGGCCTATCTGGGGCCCACCCTGTCGCCGCACCGGCAGGATTTCACCGCGCTGATCGGCCAGGCCGGCGAGCAGGTGAATGGCATCTACGAGGCCGATTACCGCGATTTCAACCGCGAGACCTATGTGCGGGGGCGCGAAACCTTCGACGCCACCTATGCCGCTTTCAAGCGGCTGCTGACCGGCGTGTGGCGGCGTGACGAACTGGCCGCGCAACAGGCGCAGGCGGGGGCGGCGGAATGACACCGCGCGCCCCGTTGACCCCCCGTTCAGATCCGCGCGCGACCCTGCCCGCCCCCGAGACCCTGAAAGGAGGCCCGCCATGGCCAAACGCAAACGCCTGACCCTGCCGCTGCCCGGCCAGCCACCGGCCGAGGATGCCCCCGCCCCGCTGGCGCGCGCGCCCATCGCGCAGGTGGCGGGCGATGCGGCTGCGGCTGCCGCCTTTCACGATGTGGCCGGCGAGCTGGCACGCGCCCGCGAAGACGGACGGCTGGTGGTGACCCTGCCGCTGGAGGCGGTGCGGCTCGATCATCTGCATCGCGACCGGCTGACGGTGGACGAGGACGAGATGGCCGCGCTGATGGCCAGCCTGCTCGCCCGTGGCCAGCAGACCCCGATCGAGGTTCTGGCCCTTCCGGATGGCGGCTATGGGCTGATCTCGGGCTGGCGGCGTTGCCAGGCGCTGCGGCGGCTGGCGCAGGACGATCCCGCCCGGTTCGGCAGTGTCTTGGCGCTGGTGCGCAGCCCCGACAGCGCCGCGGCCGCCTATCGCGCCATGGTCGAGGAAAACGAGATCCGCGCCGATCTGTCCTTTTTCGAACGCGCCCGCGTGGTCGCCCGCGCCGTGAACGACGGCGCCTTTGCCGACACCCGCGAGGCGCTTGGCACGCTTTTCGCAGCCGCCAGCTATGCCAAGCGATCCAAGATCAAATCCTTTCTGCGGGTGGTCGAGGCGCTGGAAGGCACCCTGCGTCATCCCACCCGCCTGTCCGAGCATCTGGGGCTGAAACTGTCCAAGGCGCTGGCCGAGGATCCTGCCCTGCCCGACCGGATCGCCGCCGCCCTGGCGCAAGTCGACCCCGAGGATCCTGCCGCCGAAACCGCTGCGCTGAAGCGGGTTCTTTCGCATGCGAAAGGTGGGGCGGCGGAGAAGGCCGGGGTGAAAACAGGCTCTGATACAGCCCAACTGCGCGATCTGCGCCTTGCGCCGGGTCTGTCGCTGCGGCTGCAGGGCGAGACTGCCACGCTGTGGGGCACCCGGGTCAGCCCGTCGCTTTTGCGTCGGCTCGAAGCCTGGCTGCGCGGTCAGCCCGAGGCGCGCTGAGCACCGTACGCTGCACTGTCAAAGCGTTAAGCAGGGGCGCCTAGCGTCTGCGGGCCATTCACCCACAGACCGGGAGCCCGCCGATGTCCCAGAACTCTGCCGTCCTGTCCCTGCCCTATATCCAGCCGGCGCAGGCCCAGAAACACGTCACCCATAACGAGGCGTTGCGCCAGCTGGACATGCTGGTGCAACTGGCCGTGGCCGATCGCGACCGCGGCGCGCCGCCCGCGCAACCGGCGACGGGCGACCGCCATATCGTGGCCGCCCCGTCCAGCGGGGCCTGGGCCGGGCACGAGGGGGCGATCGCGCTGTTCACCGGCGACGATGGCTGGCATTTCGCGCAGCCCCTGCCCGGCTGGCGCGCCTGGGTGGGCGCCGAGGCGCGGCTGGTGGTCTGGGACGGCAGCGCCTGGGTGGCAGCCACCGCGCCCGAGCAATTGCCGCTTTTGGGTCTGAACGCCACGGCCGATACAACCAACCGCCTGTCCGTCGCCGCCGCCGCCACGCTGCTGAGCCATGACGGTGCGGGCCACCAGCTGAAACTCAACAAATCCGCTGAAACAGACACTGCCAGCCTGTTGTTTCAGACCGGTTGGTCGGGCCGGGCCGAGATGGGCACTGCGGGGTCGGATGCCTTTGCCATCAAGGTCAGCGCCGATGGCAGCGCCTGGCTGACCGCGCTGGCGGTGGACCCGGTCAGCGGCCAGGTGACGGGCCAGGCGGTGCAGCAGGATGTGTTCGACGCGACCCCGGGCCGGCTGATGACGGTGGGCGGGTTCGGTATGGGGGGGCAAATGCCGTCATGCCCCGATGACGACCTGGATCAGGCCCCTGCGGGATCGATCTGCAAATTCGACGTGGGGGATGTGAACAAGCCCGGTCCGGCCAATGCCGCGGGGATGGTGCAGACACTGCAATGGTCGGGCACCACCTGGCTGCAAAAGGCGCATCTGTTCTTTCCGGGCAGCCACACCAACAGGGTCTATCACCGCGTAAAACAGGGAACCGAGTGGCAGCCCTGGCAGGAAACCGTCAGCCAGGCCAGCCTGCTGGGCCCCGTTGCGCAATCGGGCGGGGTGCCCACCGGCGCGGTGATCGAGCGCGGCGCCACGGCGGATGGGGCCTATGTGCGCTTTGCCGATGGCACCCAGATCTGCACCCATGACGCGCCGGCCCAGGCCAGCGACGTGGCCAGCGGCGCCCTGTTCAGTGCCGGCAGCGATGCCGGCTGGACCTTTCCGCAGCCCTTTGCGGCGCCGCCGGTGGTGTCGGGGCAGATGGCGGGCGGTGCGGGCTGGGTCGCGGTTGGCGACAGCAGTGCGGCCGACGCGCAGTATCGCCGCTGGTCGGCGGTCTCCGAGGCCGCTCCTGCACCCCTGCGCCTGATGGCGGTCGGGCGCTGGATCTAGGCCCGCGCGCAGAAACAGAGCCTGTTTTCGCCCCCGACCTTTCGCATGCGAAAGCGTGGGGCGGATCAGGTGAACACGAAAAGATCCAGCACGCTGTCGATATCGGTGATGCCGGACAGGGTCAGGCTGGTGTCTGAATCAAAGCTCAGGACCGTGGCGCTGCCGGTCACGCTGGCCAGGCCGCGCAGGGCGTCGGCATCGGCGGCCAGGGTCGCATCGATCTGCACCCGGTCGCCCTGCCCCGCGCGCAGATCCAGCAGCCGGTCATGCCCGTCGCCCGCGGCGAACACAAAGACGTCCGACCCGATCCCGCCGTGCAGCATGTCATTGCCGGCGCCGCCCCACAGGCTGTCAGACCCCGCATTCCCACCCAGCAGGTCGTCGCCCGCCCCGCCCAGCAGCGTGTCGGGCCCGCTCCCCCCCAACAGCGTGTCCGCGCCGTCATTCCCCTCAAGCCGGTCGGCTCCGATCCCGCCCTCCAGCCGGTCATCCCCGGTCTGGCCATAGAGCAGGTCGTTACCGGCATTGCCCTGGGCCTGGTCCGCCCCGGCCCCGGCAAAGATCGTGTCGAACCCCTCGGCCCCCAGGATCGTGTCGTCACCGGAATCGCCTGCCATCCAGTCCCAGCCGATACCGCCCTCGATCCGGTCGTGATCCAGCCCGCCCGACAGGCGGTCATTGCCCGCCTGGCCCAGAATCGTGTCATCTCCCGCGCCGCCCTCGGCACTGTCCTGGCCATCGGCACCGGCCAGAAGGTCGCGCCCGGCATCACCGCGCAATACGTCAAAGCCCAGCCCCCCCTGCACCGTGTCATCGCCCAGCCCGCCTTGCAGGATGTCGCTGGCATTGCCGCCTTCCAGCCGGTCGTTGCCTGCCCCGCCGCGCAGCCAGTCGCGCCCGCCCAGTCCGGCCAGCCGGTCGTCGCCCGCCCCGCCGTCGAAGCGGTTGAAAGCCCCGTTACCGCGCAGATCGTCGGCGAAACCGCTGCCCAACACCCCGATCAGCCCCGCCAGCCCGTCGCCCGCGGCCCAGCCCGTGCCCAGCCCGGTGGTCAGATCCGCCGACAGCCCCGCCGGCGCCGCGCTGTAATCCAGAAACCCCTGATGCGTATCGCCCCCCGCGCTGGCCGGGGCAAAGGGCAGAAAGGCGAAGGGATCGTAGGGCAGGTCAACCAGCATCCGTTCCCAGGCCTCGACCACTCGGGTTGCCATCACCGGCGTGCCCGCAACGGTCCAATGCAGACCCGAGGGGCCGATCTCGGGCAGGGGGCGCAGCGGTTCGGTGGCGAGGGCGGTGTCGGTGGCCGGGTCGCCATCGCCGTTCAGCGCGCCGATCACATCGTTGCGGTCGGCGCGGTCGCTGCCCGGGGCCAGTTCGGGCATCAGAAACGGCGTGCCGGGGGTGAACCAGGGCTCGGCCCGCAACTGCGCCAAAAGCAGGTCAAGCGCGCCGCGATAGGCGGGGCCTGTGGCGTAATCGGTGCGGCCAGGGGGGGCGTCATCATGGTTCGCCTCGCCCTGGGCAAAGACCGCCAGATCGATGCGGGGCACTCCGGCCTGGGCGATCATTCCCGCGATCGTGGCGTAATAGTCCGAGTCCGCGCCGGCGCCCACCCAGCCGGTATTGTCCGGGCCTTCGCCATCGATGGGCTGGCCGCCATGGGCATCCACGATCAGCCGCACCTGGGCCCCGGTCCGCTCATGCAGCTCCAGCGCGATATGCCAGGCGAGGCTGCTGCCACGGCTGAAACTGGTGCTTTCGGCATAAACAGGGTCGATTTGCGCGATCTCCCAGCTGGCCGTCGCCGGGTTCCAGAAGGTCACGTCGGGGTCTGGGGCCGTGCTGTCCCAATTGGCGGGGTTCTGGCCTGCATCGGCGCCGCCCACCATGTTGGACTGGCCGAAACCGAGCAGGTAGATCGGGTCGGGCAGGGCGGTCATCGGGCACCTGTCGGATCGGGAAAAGAAAACCGCCCCAGCTTTCGCACGGGAAAGAGGGGCGGTTCAAGACAGTCATGCGGGCCCCGACCTTTCGCATGCGAAAGGTCGGGATCGGCGCTCAGATAAAGGTTACCTCGTCGAGGATCGCGCCGGTATTGGTGACGCCGGTGAAGGTCAGCGTGTCGCCGCCGCCGAAATCCAGGATCAGGAAGCCGTTGGCATCGCGCCCGGCAAAGGGGATCAGGTCGG
>JAASTF010000254.1 GCA_021767525.1 Paracoccaceae bacterium | reverse complement strand
GTCATCCGCTCGCGCTCGGCCTCGGGGTCGGGGCCGGTGGCGGGCTGCGCCAGCGCCGGGCTGACGCCCATGCTTTGCGCGGGGCCTGCATCAGCCGCGGCCGAGGCGGGCAGCGGCGGGGCCGGCGGAATGCTGGGCGCGGGACGTTTTGGCGGGGCAGGATCCTGCCGCTCGGCGCGGCCACGGCGTGACAGGAAAGCGCCCAGGCTGGCGCCCCGGGCCTTGCCGGCGGCGCGTGCGGACGGGGCTGGACGGGCCTGGCTTTCGTCGCGGGCGGCGGGCGATTTGCCGGTGACCGCGGGGGCATCCGGCAAGGCGTCGTCGTCGTCGATATCGATCACCGGCGCGGTGGCGCTGACGCGCGGCGGGGCGGGCGGCACGTCGCGCGCCGCGCGGATCGAGGCAAAGGCCGGCGGCGGGGCGGGTGTGTCCGCCGGCACGGCCAGCGGCGCGTCATCCTGTTGCGCGGCCTCGGCCTGTTCGGCGGTGCTGTCGGCGGGCGCGTCGGACGCGGCCGTGTCCAACGGCGGGGGGCTGTCATCGGCGTCGCCACGGGCGGCGGCTGCCTGCTCGGCGGTGCCATCGGCAGGCGCGGCTTCGTCCGGCGGCGCTGCGCTGTCTTCGGCGGCGATGGCCTGCGCGGCCGTGCTGTCGGCTGGCCCCAGGTCGGTGTCGTCAACGGCTGCGGGGGCGGTTTCCTCGGCGGCCTCGGCCTGATCGGCGGTGCTGTCCGCGATGGCCGGGTCCGATGCGTCCACCGGATCGGCGGGGATGTCTGCGGTGCCGATGATGCGAATGGGCTGCATATCGCGCGACAGGCTGTCGGTCGGCGCCAGCCAGCCGGCCGAGGACGGTGCCGCGCCAAAGAACGGCTCGCCGGAAAACGCGCTCGTTTCGGGCATGGCAACAAAGCTGACCGGGTGGAATTCATGCTCGATGGCAAAGGCCTCGGCCTCGTCCAGCGTTTCGCGCGCCACGGCGGCGATATGGGTTTGATCGCCGTCGCGCGCCCAGTCATAGGCCAGATCGGCAACCGCATAGGGCGTGGCGCCGTCCAGCGCACCGGCCACAAGCGCGGCGATTTCATCATCGGACGCGCTGCCGGTGTCGATCGTCAGATACCTGATCTGCGCATCGGGGATCACCAGCTTGGTGCGCATCCCCTGGTCGTCCAACCGCTGCGCATCGGCGCGCAGCCCGGCCAGCGCCGCGCCCAGGTCTGGCACGTCAAGGGCCACGTCGCCCACGACAAGCCACCCCGCCGGCGCGCGGTGCAACAGGCGAATGCCGTCAAAAGAAAGGATCAGGGCGAAATTTGGTTTCATCGCCGCGGGTCTATCATCCTTGGTCGTCCCGGGGGAGTCCCCCGCCGTGTCGCCAAATCCTACAGCAGCTTATTGCCGAGGGAAAGGGAGCGTGCGCCCCGCCCCCTTGCGCCCGCGGAAAATCGCGTCACGCTGTAAACGAATGAAAAACCGGAGGATAATTCATGAGAGCCCTGTTTCTTTGCGCCGCACTGGTGCTGATGCCGATGGCGGCCCTGGCGCAAGAGGCCAGCCGCATCATGACGGTGACCGGCGCCGGGTCGGTGGCGCGTGCGCCCGACATGGTGGTGATAACCCTTGGCGTCGAGGCGCAGGCCGACACGGCGCAGGCCGCGATGGCCGAAACCTCGGCCGCGATGACCCGTTTGCAGGAACGGATGACAGCCGAAGGAATCGCGGCGCGTGACATCCAGACCACCCAGGTGTCGCTGAACCCGGTTTACGAGGATCGCAACGGGCCGCAGCGGCGCGTCGTGGGGTTCAACGCGGCCAACACCGTCACGCTGCGCCTGCGCGAGATGGACATGGCCGGCCCGATCCTGGGTGCGCTGGTCGAGGACGGGGCGAACCGGATCGGGCGTATCTCGTTCGCGTTGCAGGATAACACCGCTGCGATGGACGAGGCGCGCAGCGCTGCCGTCGCCGACGCGCAGCGCAAGGCGCAGCTGCTGGCCGGGGCGGCGGGTGTGACCCTGGGCGCCATCCGCGACATCCGCGAAGTGGGCAGCGGCGGGCCCGACCCGATGCCGATGGCGCGCATGGCCGCGGATGCCGGTGTGCCGCTGGCCGAGGGCGAGTTGACGTTGAACGCCGCCGTCACGCTGGTCTACGAAATCGAGTGAACGGTTTTACCCCGCCAAGAAAGGACGCGCCGTGATCGCCTATGTCACCGTCGGGGCCGACGACATGGCGCGCGCCCGGCGGTTTTACTGCGCCTTTCTGCCGGCGCTTGGCTATGCCCTGTCCGAAGGGCCCGAGGGATTGAGCTTTGTGCCGGCCGCAGCCCCCGGCCAGCCCAGGCGATCGGATTTCTACGTGGCTTACATGCGCGACCCGCAGGGCAAAAAGATCGCGCTGTTTTCCAGCAAAACGGAAACGCAGGGGCGCGATGGCGAGGGCGCGCACGGGCTTCGGCCTTGTGCGGGCCGGCGCGCGCGTCCTACCAATGCAAAGGCCCGCCCGCCCGGATCACGCACAGGAGCCGCGCCATGATCGTCACCGATGTTCGGATCACCCCGCTGCTGATGCCGCTGAAGACGCCTTATGTCTGGTCGCAGGGCGTGGAAAAGGCCTTTTGCATCAACCTGATCGAGCTGATTGGCGAGGATGGGTGCATCGGGCTGGGTGAAACCACAACCTCCCCTGATCCGGCGGCGCAGGCGCAAATCCTGCGCAAGATCGGCGCGCGCTTTGTCGGGCGCTCGGTCTTTGACGCGACGCAGATCATGGCCGAGGCCTATCGCGGGCTGTTCCTTGTGTTCGGCGGCAACATGCCCCGCTATGCCAACCAGCTGATGTGCGGCTTCGACATGGCGGCGCTGGATTTGCAGGGGCAGGCGGTGGGCCGCCCGGTCTGGGACCTGCTGGGCGGGGCGGTGCGCGATCATGTGGGGTATTTCTATTTCCTGCAGGGCGACACCGTCGACCAGCTTGTGGCCGATGCGCAAGGCGCGGTGGCGCAGGGCCATCCCATTATCTACCTCAAGGTCGGCATCGACCCCGACCGCGACATCGCCGCCGTGCGCGCGGTGCGCGCTGCCATCGGCGACACCCGCCTGCGCCTTGACGCGAACGAGGCATGGGATCCCGCCACGGCGTTGCGCATGATCGCCCGGCTGGCGCCCTATGACGTGGAATACATCGAACAACCCACGCCCTCGACCTCGCTTGAGGCGCTGGGGCAGGTCGCGCGGCAAAGCCCGATCCCGATAGGGGCGGATCAGTCGGTTTTCACCTTGAACGAGGTCTACCGCGCCGTCAGCGGCGGGCACGCGCACATGATCGCGGTGGGCCCGCGCGAAATCGGCGGGTTGCGGCCCATGATAAAGGCCGCCGGCATTGCCGAGGCGGCGGGGCTGAAGCTTTGCATCCATTCGTCGATGACCACGGCCATCACCACGGTTGCCGAACATCATGTGGGGCGCGCCATCCCGAACCTGGACGATGGCAACCAGATCATGTGGCAGCTTTTGCAGGATAATGTGCTGGAAGGGCCGGACGTGGCGCCGGTCAGGGGCTGCCTGTCGCTGGCGGCTGCGCCGGGGCTGGGGTTGCGGTTGGATCGCGATGCGGTGGCCCGGGCCGCGGAACGGTTCAACGCGCAGGCCGTATAAGGGCCGACCGCGGCGGGCGTGCCGCCGCGGTCATCATGTCATAAGGCAGGGGCCTTAGCCCGCCGCCTTGTTCAGCGCCTGGTCCAGGTCGCGGATCAGGTCGTCGGCATCCTCGATCCCGATGGAAATACGCACCACGTTGGGCGCGGCGCCGGCGGCGACCTGCTGTTCCTCGGTCAGCTGGCGGTGGGTGGTTGAGGCCGAGTGGATCACCAGGCTGCGCGTGTCGCCCAGGTTCGCGACATGGCTGAACAGCTCCAGGCTGTCGACGAACTTTACGCAGGCGTCATAGCCGCCTTTCAGCGCCACTGTGAACAGCCCGCCCGCGCCCTTGGGGCAGATCCGCGCCACCCGGTCGTGATAGGGCGAGGATTTGAGGCCGGCATAGGTCACGCCCTCGACCGCGTCATGGCCTTCCAGCCATTGGGCGATCTTGGTGGCGTTCGCCACGTGCCGCTCCATCCGCAGGCCCACGGTTTCGATCCCCATCAGCGTGTAATGCGCGGCCTGGGGGTTCAGCGTCATGCCCAGGTCGCGCAACCCGATGGCGATACCGTGGAAGGTAAAGGCCAGCGGGCCAAAGGTTTCGTGGAATTTCAGCCCGTGATAGGCGGGCTCGGGCTCGCTGAGCGAGGGGAACTTGTCCGACGCCGACCAGTCAAAGCGCCCCGAGTCGACGACCACGCCGCCGGTCACGGTGCCGTTGCCGGTCAGGAACTTGGTCATCGAATGCACCACCAGCGTGGCGCCATGTTCGATGGGGCGGCACAGGTAGGGGGTGGCGCTGGTGTTGTCGACGATCAGCGGCAGGCCCGCCTTGTCGGCCACGCCCGCGACCGCATCGAGATCGGTGATATAGCCGCCCGGGTTGGCGATGGATTCGCAGAACACCGCGCGGGTGTCGTCGTCAATCGCGGCCTCGATCGCGCCCAGGTCGTCGAAATCGACGAATTTGGCCGACCAGCCAAAACGCTTGATCGTCTGGCTGAACTGGGTGATCGAGCCGCCGTAAAGCCGGGTCGACACCACGATGTTCTTGCCCGGCCCCATCAGCGGAAACAGCGCCATGATCTGTGCCGCGTGCCCCGAGGAACAGCAAACAGCACCAGCCCCGCCTTCCAGCATCGCCATGCGTTCCTGCAGAACGGCCACGGTGGGGTTCGTGAGGCGCGAGTAAATATAACCGACCTCTTGCAGGTTAAAGAGGGCGGCCGCGTGATCGGCATCGCGGAACACGTAAGCGGTGGTCTGGTAGATCGGCGTCTGCCGCGCGCCGGTGGCCGGATCGGGGCGGGCGCCGGCATGGATGGCAAGCGTGTCGAAACCGTAGGCGGGTGCGTCTGTCATGTGGTCCTCCCATAG
>JAASTF010000253.1 GCA_021767525.1 Paracoccaceae bacterium | reverse complement strand
TCGGTGAACCTCGAATTCGAACCGGGATACGACATGTCGCGCGCCGCCGACGATGTGCAGCAGGCGCTCGACTCTGTCACCACCCTGCCCGACGAGGCCGAGGAACCCGAGGTCCAGCGCGGCACCTGGTATGACCGCGTGACCGATCTGGTGATCACCGGCCCTGTCGGCACCGAGCAGCTGGGCCTTTTTACCGACGAGTTGGTGAACCGCCTCTTTGCCGCCGGTGTCACCCGCACCACCATTCGCGGCGTCGCCGCGCCGCGCACGTTGATCGAGGTGCCTTCGGTCAACCTGATGGCCTATGACGTGACGATCCAGCAAATTGCCGCCGCCATCGCCGAAGAGGTCGATGCCGACCCGGCGGGCGACGTGGACGGCGCCAATGCCCGCGTGCGCACCGGCGTGGAAAAGCGCGACCCCGACCAGATCGCAAGCATAGTCCTGCGCTCGAACCCCGATGGCTCGACGCTTACGGTGGGCGACGTCGCCGATGTGCGGGTCGAGGGCGTCACCCGCAGCCGCAGCTATTTCGTGGGCGAAAACCCGGCCATGTCGGTCCGGGTCGACCGCTCGGCGCAGGGCGACGCCATCGCCATCCAGGAAGCCGTTGAAGATGTCGCCCGCGAAATGGAGGCGACCCTACCACAGGGCGTCACGATCGACCTGATCCGCACCCGCGCCGAGATGATCAGCGGCCGCCTGAATATCCTGGTCGATAACGGGTTGATGGGCCTTGGCCTTGTGCTGTCTCTCTTGTTCCTGTTCCTGAATGCCCGCACGGCCTTCTGGGTGGCGGCAGGAATCCCCGTTGCGATGCTGACGGCCATTGCGCTGATGTATGTGGCGGGTCTGACGATCAACATGATCTCGCTTTTCGCGTTGATCATCACGCTGGGGATCGTGGTGGATGACGCGATTGTCGTGGGCGAACACGCCGATGCCCGTGCGCGCAGGCTGGGCGAATCGCCGGTCGAGGCCGCGGAAAACGCCGCCCGCCGGATGGCGATGCCGGTCTTTTCCGCCACGCTGACAACTGTTCTGGCCTTTTTCGGCCTGACCGCCATCAGCGGCCGCTTCGGCGACCTCATATCGGATATACCCTTTACCGTGATCGTCGTCCTGGCGGCATCGCTGGTCGAATGCTTCCTGATCCTGCCCCACCACATGAGCCACGCGCTGAAACGGCGCGACAGGATCGGCTTCAACCCTTTGCGCGCTGTGCTCGGCGGCGTTGGCACCGTTATCGTGGCCACGATCGTGGCCGGGCTTGTAATATTGTGCGTGCTCTGGGCCCCGGGTGCTCTGTCACGCAGCTTTACGCTTCTGGGCGCCGAGGCCGCGCCCGCCTGGATCACTGCGGCCTCGGATTGGAGCGCGCCGCTCTTCACCACAGTTCTCGACCGTTTCGTGCCCCTGGCCCTCGCCCTGACCGCAACCGTGGCCGGCGTCGTGCTGCTGCGCCTGTTGTTCATGGGGCGCGCGACGCGCCAGACCGTGCTGCAGGATTTCAACCTGCACGGGATCGACATGACATCGACCCTGGTGAACCGTGGCTTCATGCACCTGCGCGATGCGGGGTTCCGGCCATTGATGGGCTGGGTGATCCGGGCACGCTACGCGGTTCTGGCGGCGGTGGTTCTGGTTCTGGCCACGCAGGTGGCACTGTTTATTCGCGGCGACGTGCAATGGCGGTTCTTCAACGCGCCCGAGCAAAGCAGCGTGACCGGCAATTTCGCCATGCTGCCCGGCGCCACCCGCGCCGAGTCGCTTGAGATGATGCGCGAAATGCAGCGCGCCACCGAAGAGCTGGGCCGTCAATACCAAGAGCGCTACGGCCGCAACCCGCTCGATTATGTCCTGGCCGAAATCGGCGGCAACTCTGGCCGCCCTCTGCCCGGCGCCGACACCAAAGAGGCCGACCTTCTGGGCGGCATCGCGATCGAGCTGATAGATGCCGACCTGCGCCCCTATTCCAGTTTCCAGTTCGTGGCCGAATTGCAGGACATGGTGCAACGCCACCCGATGGCCGAAACCGTCAGCTTCCGAGGCTGGCGCTCGGGGCCAGGCGGCGAGGCGCTGGACGTGCAGTTCTACGGCGCCGACGCAGACACGCTGAAAACCGCCAGCGAAGCCCTGAAAGAGGCGCTGTTGCGCTTTCCCGAGGTGTCCGCGGTCGAGGACGATCTGGCCTATGACAAGCAAGAGCTGATCCTTGACCTGACGCCGCAGGGCCAGTCCCTTGGCTTTACCATCGACGCCGTCGGTCGTGCGCTGCGGCATCGTCTGAACGGGCTCGAGGCGGCGACCTACCCGCTGGGGCCGCGCAGCGCCGAAATCCGCGTGCAACTGCCCGAGAACGAGCTGACGGCGGATTTTCTCGACCGGATGCAGATGCGCGCGCCATCGGGCACCTATGTGCCGCTGGCCGATATCGTCAGCGTCGACCGCCAGACCGGGTTTTCCACTGTCCGGCGCGAAAACGGCATTCGCCTGATCAGCGTGACGGGCGACATCTCCGAAGACGATCCGGCCCGCGCCCAAGAGATCATGCAGGCGCTCGAACAAGAGATCCTGCCCGACATCGCCGCGCGTGCGCAGGTCGAATGGCGCCTGTCGGGGCTGAGCGAGCAAGAGGACGAATTCCTTTCCGACGCGATGACCGGGCTGATCCTTTGCCTGACCGGCATCTACATCGTCCTGGCCTGGGTCTTCAGCAGCTGGTCGCGGCCGGTCGTGGTGATGGCGATCATTCCCTTTGGTCTTGTCGGCACGATCTGGGGGCACTTCATCTGGGACGTGCCGCTCAGCATGTTCACGGTTGTCGGGCTTCTGGGCATGACCGGCATCATCATCAACGACTCGATCGTGCTGGTAACCACGATCGACGAATACGCGAAAGAGCGTGGCCTGTTCCCCTCGATCGTCGACGGCGCGGCGGACCGGTTGCGCCCGGTCATGCTGACCACCCTGACCACCGTGCTGGGGCTGGCACCGCTATTGTACGAAGGCTCGCAACAGGCGCAGTTCCTCAAACCCACGGTTATCACGCTGGTCTACGGGCTGGGCTTCGGCATGGTGCTGGTCTTGCTCGTGGTGCCCGCCCTCATGGCGATCCAGCAGGATTTCGGCCGCCAGGTGACCGCGCTCAGACACAGCTTGCGCGCGCCAGCCTTGCGCGGGGCCATGCTGCCTGCCCTTGGCCTGATCCTGGGTTGGCTGGGAATGACGATGGGCTGGGTATTTGTCACCGGCAGCCTGCCCGCGCCGGTCGTGACGTTTGTGCCCGCGCTGTCGGCTCTGCCCGCCATGGTGGCGGCTTTCGCCCTGTTCCTTGCGGGCACGCTGGGTCTGGTCCTGCTGCTTTTCATGCTGATCGGGCTGCGCCATACCATCCGCAGGCGCCAGTTAGGCTGATCCACTGCACGCCCTTGCCCCTTTTGGCGTCATCAACGACCGTGGTGGGGAACTGTGCCGCAGGCACAACGGGCGCAACGCCCCGGCGCCCTTATGCATCAGGCACGATGATAGGGGCTGCCCGCCAGGATCGAGGCCGCGCGATAAAGCTGCTCGGACAACATGACCCGTGCCAGCATATGCGGCCAGACCATCTTGCCGAAACTCAGCAGCGCATCGGCACGGGCCCGCAGGGCGGGGTCGATCCCGTCGGCGCCCCCGATGACAAAGGCCACATCGCCCCGGCCCTGGTCGCGCCAGCCGCCCAGCGCATCGGCGAATTGCGGTGAACTCAGCGCCTTGCCGCGCTCGTCAAGACAGCAAACCAGCGCGCCGTCGGGTATCGCCCGCGCCAAAAGCGCGGCTTCGGCAGCCATGCCGCCGCCCTTTCTGTCCTCGACCTCGTGCAGGGATACGGGGCCCAGCCCCAGATTTCGCCCGGTACGATCGAACCGTGTCAGGTAGTCGTCAATCAATGCACGCTCGGGGCCGCCACGCAGGCGCCCGACCGCGCAGATATGAACACGCATTCAGCCCCGGGCCTGGCCCGCCGCCTGTGCCGGCATCCACATCTTTTCCAACTGGTAGAACTCGCGCACCTCGGGGCGGAAAACATGCACCACCACGTCGCCGGTGTCGATCAGAACCCAGTCGCCGGTATCCTTGCCCTCGACCCGGACGGCAATGCCGAATTCATCCTTCAGCCGTGCCACCAGTTTTTCGGCAATCGCTGCCACCTGGCGCGAAGACCGGCCCGAACAGACGACCATGTAATCGCCGATCGAGGTTTTTCCGCGCAGGTCGATCTGCACGATATCTTCGGCCTTGTCGTCATCGAGCGAGGTCAGGATTCGCGCCAGCAGCGCATCGCTGGTCACATCCGATTTGGCGCCCATCACGGGCGCCCCGGTTTCAGCGGCATTCGCCGCATCTGCGATAAGAGACAGGACATCGTCCTCCTATGGCTGCGCACCGGCTGTGCCCCGGTGCCGGGCATAAGTGAAAAATAGCAATGCACCTGTGAAAAAACAATGTCATTGCACCGGACACGGCTGCATCACGCCGATTTCCGCGTCGCCCAGGATCCGCGCCACCCGCACGCCCGTCAGCAACGGCAGGGGCGGGCCGCCGGGCTCCAGCGCCAGCGCCACATCCACCCTGTCACTTTGCGACACGGGTGCAGCACCGGTCAGGCAGCCGCCGACCGTGACGCTCAGCGATCCGCCGCTCTGGTCCGGCACAGCCTCTTTCCAGGCCCGGGCGCGGGCCTGATCGGCGCGCAGTCGCGGCAGGTCGCGGTCTGCGACCCGCCAAGCCCGCTGGCCGTCCGTCAGCACCGCCCGCGTCAAAACATAAGTCCCCCGCAGGCTTTCACCGGTGTCGCGCCGTTCGGCGCTCAGCGTCAGTCGCGCCTGCCCCGGCGCCACATCCAGCCCCGCAGGCAGCCGCAGGAAGACGGTGAAATCTGCCGGATCCGCGGCCAGGGGCGAGACATTGGCCAGCCGCGCCAGGGTGATCGGGTTCACAGTGGCACAGCCCACCAGCAGCGCACCGGCCGCAATGG
>JAASTF010000252.1 GCA_021767525.1 Paracoccaceae bacterium | reverse complement strand
GAGAAAGAAACACATGGCCAAGGCTTTTGCATCGCAGGGCGACCTGACCGAAAAGAAAATCACCTTCGACGAGATTGGCGAGGGCCTGTGGGCCTTTACCGCCGAGGGCGACCCGAACTCGGGCGTTATCATCGGCGATGACAGCGTGATGATCGTCGAGGCGCAGGCCACCCCGCGCCTGGCCAACAAAGTGATCGAAAAGGTGCGCGAGGTGACGGACAAACCGATCAGCCACCTTGTTCTGACGCATTACCACGCCGTGCGCGTGCTGGGCGCCAGCGCCTATGGCGCGCCGCAGATCATCATGTCGGACGTGGCGCGTTCGATGGTGGTGGAACGCGGACAAGAAGATTGGGACAGCGAATTCCAACGCTTCCCGCGCCTGTTTGAAGGGCATGAAAGCATCCCCGGCCTGACCTGGCCCACCACCACCTTCAGCGACAGCATGACGGTCTACCTGGGCAACCGCCGCGTCGACATCATGCATCTGGGCCGCGCCCACACGGCGGGCGACGCGGTGATCCACGTGCCCGACCAGAACGTGATGTTCACCGGCGATATCGTCGAATATCACTCGGCCTGCTATTGCGGCGACGGGCATTTCTCCGATTGGGGCGACACGCTGGACGCGATCAAGTGGTTCGACGTCGATGCCATCGCGCCCGGGCGCGGTGACGCGCTGGTGGGCCGCGAAATGGTGAACGCCGCCATCGAAAACACCCGCGATTTCGTCGAAAGCACCTATAAGCCCGTGGCCCGCGTTGCCGCACGCGGCGGCACTCTGAAAGAGGCATGGGATGCCTGCCGCGCCGAATGCGACCCGAAATTCGCCGACTACGCGATCTATGAACACTGCCTGCCCTTCAACGTCGCCCGCGCCTATGACGAGGCGCGTGGCCTTGATACGCCCCGCATCTGGACGGCCCAGCGCGACATCGAGATGTGGGAGGCCCTGCAAGGCTAAGCCGCCCATGTCCAAGTTCGGCCCCACGCGATCAGAGTTGAAGTTCCGCCTCGGCTTTTCCGCGGCGGGGCTGGTGCTGATGGCGGTCGCGCTGGCCCTGCACGGGGTCAAGGGCATCGCCTGGCTGGAAATCGTGCTGATCGCCGGCGGCTTTTTCGGCGGCACCTTTGTCTGGTCGGCGGTGAAACTCTGGCGCGGGGGTGACTGACATGGCCAACCCCGCATCCATCTACGCCTATTGCATGCGCCGCGCGCGCAGCGCCATCGTCAGCGTCACCAACCCCGACGTGACCAAGTCAACCGCCAGAAACACGCCCAACAGCGCCAAGGCCGAGCCCGGCAGGGTGACGAAGATCAGCAGCGCCAGCGCCGCCGACACCACGCCCGACGCCATCATCCAGCCCCAGCCACCGCGCGGGCGCACGTCCCAGGCGATCAGGATGCGCAGGATGCCCAGAAAGGCAAACATGAACCCCACCGCCGCGGTCAGCGACACAAGCCCCGCCAACGGGTTCGCCAGCAACGCCACGGCCAGCACGATCAACGCCAGCCCCAGCGCGCCGCCCAGCCACCTGTTGCCGCCGTCACGGTCCGAAAACACGGCCCATAGCTGCCAGATACCGGCCAGCATGAACGTGGCGCCGGCAATCGCCTCGACCGTCAGCGAGGCGATGTATGGGTTCAAAAAGGCCATCACGCCGCCAAGAATCAAAAGCCCGGCCAGCGCCAGCATCCAGCGCCAGTCGATGGCGCGCGGCCAATCGGCCATGTCGTCATCTGCATACTGTGTCAGTTTTACCATTGCGTCCTCCAATCGGTTTTTCCGGTGCCGGACGCATCGGCCGCGCGTCCGGCCTTGGCAAAGACGTAGGTCCCATAAGCGCATGTTTCAAACACACCCGTCGCGCGATGGCCGCATGCCCTCGCGCAGCTGCATCGGAGGAGCCCCATGAACAAGATCTTCGAAATCCCCCTTTATCCCTACACGCGCAGCCCGGATCAGGACGCCGAGTCGCCGGTCCGCCGCAAGGTCGTGATCGTGGGTGCCGGTCCCGTGGGCCTGGCCGCCGCCATCGACCTGGCGCAACAAGGGGTCGAGGCGATCGTTCTGGATGACAACGACAAGGTCAGTTTCGGCAGCCGCGCGATCTGTTTCGCCAAGCGCACGTTGGAAATCGCCGACCGCCTGGGCGGCGGGCAGGAGATGGTCGACAAGGGCGTGGTCTGGAACCTGGGCAAGGTCTTTTTCGGCGACCGCAAGGTATACGAGTTCAACCTGCTGCCCGAAGAGGGCCACCAGCGCCCCGCCTTCATCAACCTGCAACAATATTATTTCGAAGACTACCTTGTGAAACGCGCGCGGCAGATCGAGGCCAAGGGCGCGCCCATCGAGCTGCGCGGCCAGAACAAGGTTCTGGACGTGACCGACAAGGGCGATCATACCGTGTTGCGCATCGACACGCCCGAGGGCGAATACACGATTGAGGCCGATTGGCTGATCGCCTGCGACGGCGCGGGCAGCCCGATCCGGTCGATGATGGGGCTCGATTTCGTGGGCCGCGTGTTCGAGGATAACTTCCTGATCGCCGACGTGGTGATGGATGCCGATTTCCCGACCGAGCGCTGGTTCTGGTTCGACCCGCCCTTCAACAAGGGGCAATCGGCGCTGTTGCACAAACAGCCAGACGGCGTCTGGCGGATCGACCTGCAACTGGGCTGGGACATCGACAAGGACGAAGAAAAGAAACCCGAAAACGTCATCCCCCGCCTCAAGGCCATGCTGGGCGAGGATGTCGAGTTCGACCTGGAATGGGTCAGCATCTACACCTTTCAGTGCCGCAGGATGGAGAAATTCCGCCACGGCCGGGTGATCTTTGCCGGCGACAGCGCGCATCAGGTCTCGCCCTTCGGCGCGCGCGGGGCCAATTCCGGCCTGCAAGACACCGACAACCTGGTGTGGAAGCTGAAAATGGTGATCGACGGCACCGCGCCCGAGGCGCTGCTGGACAGCTACGATATCGAACGCATCCACGGCGCGGATGAAAATATCCTGAACTCGTCGCGCTCGACCGATTTCATCACGCCGAAATCGGAAACCAGCCGCATCTTCCGCGACGCCGTGCTGGACCTGTCGGAAAAATACGACTTTGCCCGGCCTTTGGTGAACTCGGGGCGGCTGTCGATGCCTTGCACCTATGACGGCTCGCCGCTGAACACGCCCGACGCGCTGCCCGGCGGCCCCGACCGCACCCGCCCCGGTGCGCCCTGCCCCGATGCGCCGCTGGGCAACCGGTTCCTGCTGGGCGATCTGGGCGACCGCTTTACCCTGCTGACCATCAACGCCGACGCGCCCGACACGCTGGACGAGGGCGGCATTGCCGTCACGCGGCTGGCCCTGTCCGCGGCCGATGACGCCACCGGCGCGCTGGCTGCACGGTACCTGGGCGACGCCAAATCGGCCGTATACCTGATCCGCCCCGATCAGCACGTCGCCGCGCGCTGGGCCAGCTTCGACGATACCGCCACCCGCGCCGCCATCCGACGCGCGACCGGACAGGAGTGACAGACATGGCAGACCTGATCCTGACCCCCAACCTGCCCCGCCCCGACGATGTCTATGCCGACCTGCTGGCCGCGCATGAGGGGCTGAGCAAAGAGGAAAGCGACGCCCTGAACGCGCGGCTGATCCTGATCCTGGCCAACCACATCGGCGACCGCGCGGTTCTGCAACAGGCGCTGAAGGCGGCCAAGGATGCCGCCCCGGCCTGAACGTCGCAGGGGGGCTTTGCCCCCCGTCCGCCTGAGGCGGACTCCCCCCAGAGTTTTCCTGGCAAGATGAAGCAGGGGGCCGTTAACCTTGATCGCCGTTAAGACGGGCCGCCCGCGCGGCGCTTGCCTTTGTCATGTCCATGGGCAAATCCTGTTGCCCGGACTGCGCGCATGATTTACTTATCATGTTAAGCACAAAGGGAGGGCAGCCATGCGCTGGAGCGATTTTCCGAAATGGGGGCATTGGCTGGCCGATTGGGCGGCGCGCTATCACGACACGCTGCGCGACCGCCCCGTGCGCGCGCAGGTGAAACCGGGCGCAACGCTGGCCGCCCTGCCCGACACGCCGCCCGACACGCCCCAGCCAATCGAGGACGTGATCGCCGATTTCGAACGCATCGTCATGCCCGGCATCACCCATTGGCAGCATCCCCGCTTTTTCGCCTATTTCCCGTCGAACGCCTCGCCCGCCGCGGTGCTGGCTGACCAGTTGGTGACGGTAATGGCGCCGCAATGCATGTTGTGGCAGACTTCGCCCTCGGCGACCGAGATGGAAACCAAAATGATGGACTGGCTGCGCCAGGCCATCGGCCTGCCCGTCGACTTTGCGGGCGTCATTCAAGACAGCGCCTCGTCCGCCACGCTGGCCGCCGTGCTGACCATGCGCGAACGCGCGTTGAATTGGGACGGCAATGAACACGGGCTGGCCGGGCAAAAGGCGCTGCGCATCTATTGCTCGGGCGAGGCGCATACCTCGATCGACCGGGCGATCTGGGTTGCAGGCATCGGGCAGGCCAACCTGGTGCGTATTCCGCTGGCCCCTGGGCCAATGCGCGGGATGGACCCGGGTGCCCTGGACAAAGCGATCCGCGCCGACCTGGCCGCCGGATATCTGCCCGCTGGCGTCATCGCCTGCACCGGCGCCACCGGCATGGGCGCCTGCGATGACATCGCGGCCATCTGCCAGGTGGCACAGGCGCACGGGCTTTATACCCATGTCGACGCCGCCTGGGCCGGCAGCGCAATTATCTGCCCCGAATACCGCCACCTGTGGGCCGGCGTCGACATGGCCGACAGCGTGGTGTTCAACCCGCATAAGTGGCTGGGCACGCAGTTTGACCTATCCGCGCATTTCATCCGCGCGCCCGAGGATCTGACCCGCACCCTGGCGATCCAGCCCGAATATCTGAAAACCCACGGGGCCGATGGCGTGATCAACTATTCCGAATGGTCGGTGCCTCTGGGCCGGCGATTCCGCGCGTTGAAGCTGTGGTTCCTGATCCGGGCCTATGG
>JAASTF010000251.1 GCA_021767525.1 Paracoccaceae bacterium | reverse complement strand
GCGCTGGAACGGCTGCGCCAGGCGCAGGAACGGCTGCAACAGGCGATGAAGAACGGCGCCAGCGACGAGGAAATCGCCCGCCTGATGCAGGAACTGCGCGACGCGACCCGCGATTACATGCGCCAGCTGGCGCAGCAATCGCAGCGCGAGAACGAGCAGGCGCAGGAAAACGGCGACCCGATGCCGAATGACAACGCGATGACCATGACGCAGGACGACCTGCAACGCATGATGGATCGCATCCAGGAACTGATGGAACAGGGCCGCATGGCCGAGGCCCAGCAGGCGCTGGAAGAATTGCAGCGGATGCTGGAGAACATGGAGGTCCGGCAGGGCCAGGGCCAGGGTCAGCAATCGCCCGGTCAACAGGCGATGGAGGGGCTGGCCGAAACCCTGCGCGATCAGCAGGGCCTGTCGGACGATGCCTTCCGCGACCTGCAGGAGCAGTTCAACCCCGGTCAGAACCAGGGCCAGCAGCAAGGGCAGCAACAAGGCCAGCAGCAGGGCCAGGGTCAACAGCAGGGCCAAGGGCAACAACAGGGCCAAGGCCAGCAGCAAGGCCAGGGCCAGCAGCGAGGTCAGCAGCAAGGCCAGGGTCAGGGCCAAGGCCAGCAACAGGCGCAACCCGGCGAAGGCCAAGGCCAGGGCGAAGGGCTGGAGCAATCGCTGGCCGACCGTCAGCGCGCGCTGCGCCAGGAACTGGATCGCCAGCGCGGCCAACTGCCCGGCCTGGGCGGCGAGGCTGGCGAGGCCGCGCGCGACGCGCTGGACCGGGCCGGCCGCGCGATGGAAGGCGCCGAACAGGCGCTGCGCAACGACGACCTGCCCGAAGCGATCGACCGCCAGGCCGAGGCGATGGACGCCCTGCGCGACGGCATCCGCAACATGGGCGAGGCCCTGGCCGAGGAACAGCGCCAGCAACAGGGCGGCCAGAACACCCAGATGGGCGACGCGCAAGGCGCGCAGCGCGACCCGCTGGGCCGCAGCCCGGGTGCCAACGGCCAGAACCTGGAAACCGGCGACGAGATGCTACAGGGCGAAGATGTCTATCGCCGGGCACGCGAGTTGCTGGACGAAATCCGCCGCCGCTCGGGCGATACCGATCGGTCCGAGGAAGAGCGCGAGTATCTCAAACGTCTGCTTGAACGGTTCTGAGGGGCAAGGGTGCGGCCGGCGTCAGGCGTCGCCCGACATGCTGTCCAGCCAGCCCAGAACGCCGCGCAACTGCGCGTCGATCCACAGCCGCAGGCCGTTCATCATCTCGACATACGCGGCAAGCGGCGCTTCGAGCGCGGGCACGGATTGCGCCAGCCGGGGCGCGTAGACATACAGCAGGATCGCCAGCACCATCAACAGGATGACCAGCAGAAAGCCCCGTTTGAACCCGCCACGCCTGACATCGGCATCGGTGCGCTGCGGCGCGTCGCCCGGGCGTTCGTGATCGTCTGCGGCGGCGGCCGGCCGCCTGTCGTCGGACGAACGCAGGGTCGAATTGATTTCGTCGATATCCGGCAACAGGTCGCGCCGCGATGCCGCCGCGGCTGCCGCGGCCGCAGCCGCACCGGCGGCCTGCCCCTGAAGGCCCGGGTCGGTTTCGGGCGGTTCGGTTCCGCGCAGGCGGGCCATACGCTCTTGCGCCTCGCGTTGACGGCGGGCGTCTTCGTCATCGCCCGAGGGCTCTAGCCCGAGTTCCGGCTGGCTTTCCAGCGTGCCACGCTCGGATGCGCGCTGACGCGCTTCGCGCTCGGCCTCTTCGCGCAACAGGTCGGCCACGTCGGGATCAAGCGAACGGCGGTTTTCCGCCCCGGCGCCGGGGGATGGTGGCGGCGGCGTTTCTTCCCAGCTTTCGTAATCGTCGTCATAGTCGTCCGACGGCGGGCTGGGCATCGCCCCGGCGCTGACGCCGTCGCTGTCTTCGTCCCATGCATCGCCGAACGCGTCGTCATCCCACAGCTTTTCGGCCTCGTCGGCGCCGCGCGGGTCGGCGCCAAGCGGCGTGTCCGGCTCGACCCAGTCATCCGCGCCCTGGCCGCCATCCGCACTGTCGCCGCGAGCGGCGCCATCATCACCGCCGCTGTCGTCTTCGTCGTAGGTGTCGTCGGGCAGCGGCTGGTCCAGCTCGTCGGCAAGGGGCACATCCTGTTCGGGATGGACCTGGAACCAGGTGTTGCCGCAGTTCGAACACTGCACATCGCGCCCGGACGCCGGTATCACGTCATCCGGAACTTCGTATTGCGCGCCACAATTCGGGCAAATCAGTCGCATCCTGCCCCTCCTGCCCCCAAAGCCGGCTTTGTGCCTGTTGCGGCCACTATATGTGGCAAAGCGGGCCACGAAAAGTGTAAACCGGCCCGGCGGCTCCGCGATTGCATAACCGGCGCGGGTGGGGCAGAAGAGGCCAAACAGGAGAGCAGGCCGTGATCGAGCTGGAAAACGTGGCCATGAGCTATGGCGGGGGCGAGTTGCTGAGCGACATATCGCTGCAACTGGCGCCTGGGTCGTTCCACTTTCTCACCGGGCCGTCCGGGTCGGGCAAGACCACCTTTCTGAAACTGTGCTATGCGGCGCTGACGCCCACCTCGGGCCAGGTGCGCCTGTTCGATCGCGACGTGCGCGCGATGGACCGCGACGATATCGCCCTGGCCCGCCGCCGCATCGGCGTGGTGCACCAGGATGTGCAATTCCTCGATCATCTGCCGGTGGCCGACAACGTGGCCCTGCCGCTGACCGTGTCGGGCCGCGATACGCTGGATGAAACGGTGAACCTGCGCGAACTGCTGAACTGGGTCGGGCTGAAATCGCGGGCCGATGCCCTGCCGCCCGAACTGTCGGGGGGCGAGCGTCAGCGCGCCGCCCTGGCGCGCGCGGTCATCATGTCGCCCGACGTGATCCTGGCGGATGAGCCCACCGGCAATATCGACTGGGACATGTCGCAACGCCTGCTGCAATTGCTGGTCGAGCTGAACCGCATGGGCAAGACCATCATGATCGCGACCCACGATCTGAACCTGATCCGCGCGGCCAAGGGCCAGGTGCAAGCCCGCGTGCTGCGCATTGCCGGGCGACGGCTGCAACTGGCGGGGGCCGACCTGTGAAGCGCCCGGATTTCACTCAGGTGGCCGAGTTCGTCGTGGGCGACGCGCAGGCCGACCGCATGGTGCCCCCCACCGGGATCACCGCGCGGCTCACCCTGCTCAGCGCGGCGGCGATGGCGTTTCTGGCGGTCTTCGCGCTGGCCCTGTCGGTGGCCACGGGCCGCATGGCCGAACGTTGGGGCGACGAGCTGGCACGGTCTTCGACCCTGCGGATTTCGGCCCCGGCCGACCAGATTGATGCCCAGACCCAGGCCGCGCTGCGCGTGCTGGAGCAGACCCCGGGCATCGCCAGCGCCCGCGCCCTGACCGACGAGGAACAGCGCAGCCTGCTGGAGCCCTGGTTCGGCCCCGATCTGCCGGTCGAAACCCTGCCCATCCCGCAACTGATCGAGGTGATCGAGGATGGCGCAGGATACGACGCGCAAGGTTTGCGCCTGCGCCTGTCGGCCGAGGTGCCCGGCGCGGTGCTGGACGATCACACCCGCTGGCGGCAACCGCTGGTCACCGCCGCCGGGCGGCTGCGGCTGCTGGGATGGGTGTCGATCGTGCTGATTTTCGGCACGATGGCCGCGATGATCACCCTGGCCGCCAATGCCGCCTTGGCCGCCAATGCGCAGGTGATCGCGGTGCTGCGGCTGGTGGGCGCGCGCGACAGCTATATCGCCAAGGCGTTCGTGCGGCGCTATACGCTGCGCACGCTGGGCGGCGCGGCGTTCGGCGTGGTTGCCGGGCTGGTGGCGATCCTTCTGTTGCCCTCGGCGCAGACCGCGGGCGGGTTCCTGACCGGGCTTGGCTTTCAGGGCGCGGGCTGGCTGCTGCCGCTTGTCATACCGCCGCTGGCCGCGGCTGTGGCCTTTGTCGCCACGCACCTGGCCGCCACCCGCACGCTGAAGGAGCTGCCGTGATGGCCTGGCAATGGGTGAAATCGCTGATCTACGTGATCCAGGTCTATTTCGCGATGCTGGTGCTGGGGATCGTCTTTCTGCCCTGGGCCGCGCTTAGCCCCAGGGGCGCGCGCACCGCCTGCCGCAGCTATGCGCGCTATGCGATGTGGACAGCCCGCTGGATGCTGGGCCTGCATCACGAGGTGCGCGGCGAGGTGCCCACCGACGAGGTGCTGATCGCCGCGAAACACCAGAGCTTCCTGGATATCCTGATCATCTTTACCTACGCGCCCACGGCCAAGTTCATCATGAAACGCGAGCTTTTGTGGACGCCGATCATCGGGCTCTATGCCTGGCGCCTGGGCTGCGTGCCGGTCGACCGCGGCAAGCGGGGTGCGGCCATCGCCAAGATGCTGGCCGATGTGGAAAAGGGCCGCGCGCAGCCGGGGCAGTTGATCATCTATTCGCAGGGCACGCGCGTCGCGCCTGGCGCCCATGTGCCCTACAAGGTGGGCACCGCCGTTTTGTATGAACAGCTGGGCCAGCCCTGCGTGCCGGCGGCCACCAATGCGGGGCTGTTCTGGCCGCGCAAGGGGATCTTGCGCAAACCGGGCACCGCCGTGGTCGAATTTCTGCCGCGCATCATGCCGGGGATGCCGCGCGACCAGTTCATGCGCCACCTCGAATCCGAGGTCGAGGCGCAGTCCAACCGCCTGATGGCCGAGGCCGGGTTTTCCCCGCAGGAGTGATCCGATGAAACCGATCGAGGATATCGAAACGCTCGAGGCGCTCTATCCCGAACCGGTGCCGCTGGCGCTCAAAAAGGTCGCACGCGCGCTTACGCCGCTTTACAGGCAATGGATCGAGGGGGCGCATTTCTGCATCCTGTCGACGGTGGGGCCCCAAGGCGTGCATGGCTCGCCCCGCGGCGATGACGACCCCGTGGTCCGCGTGCGGGATGCCCGAACCCTGCTCATGCCCGATTGGCGCGGCAACAACCGGCTGGACTGCCTGCGCGATATCGTGGCCGATGGACGCGCGGCCTTGCTGTT
>JAASTF010000250.1 GCA_021767525.1 Paracoccaceae bacterium | reverse complement strand
TGGACGAGGAATACGATATCGAGGTGATCGAGGCGCATCACCGGCACAAGGTCGATGCGCCCTCGGGCACGGCGCTGATGCTGGGCGAGGCCGCGGCCGAGGGGCGCGGCGTGTCGCTGGAGGCGGTCAGCGACCGCGCCCGCGACGGCATCACCGGCGCGCGCGAGCGGGGGCATATCGGGTTCCACGCGATTCGGGGCGGCGACATCGTGGGCGAGCATGACGTTCTGTTTGCCGCCGATGGCGAGCGGATCGTCCTGCGCCACGTTGCCAGCGATCGCTCGGTTTTCGCGCGTGGCGCGCTGAAAGCGGCGCTGTGGGGCCAGGACAAGAAGCCCGGAGAGTACGATATGTTGGACGTTCTGGGGCTGTAACTGTATAAGATTGATCTGGTCCGCCGGTTTTTACGTATTCTTTGCATAATGCACCGAGGATGCGCGCCATGATCCGACTGCTTGCAACATGCATTACCTTTCTGCTGGCCGCCCCTGCTGGGGCCGAAGGGTTCCAGACCGTGCGGGACAAGGGCACGTTCCTGTCGCTGGTCAAGGGAAAGGCATTGGAAATCGGGCTGTGGGGGATCAGCCTGCAGGTCAAGCCCAATGGCCGGATCGAAGGCAAGGCGCTGGGTCGCCCGGTATCGGGCCAATGGCAGTGGCAAGGCGGGTATTTCTGCCGCGACCTGTTGTGGGGCGAGCGTGATCTGGGCCCCAATTGCCAAGAGGTGAAGGTGCAGGGGCGCACGATCCGATTTACCTCGGACAAGGGCGCGGGGCGTTTTGCGGATCTGACCCTGAATTGACGCGGGCGCGCCGCGGTCAGAAGTCGATCGCGATGCCTTTTTTCTCCCAATCGCCGTAACGGACGGGTTCGGGCCCGTCGCGGCCACCCAGGTCCCTGGGCAGTTCCCTGGCCTCGGCCTCGGCTTTTTTGCGGCGCTCGGCGGCTTCGGCCAGGGCGCGCTGGGCGGCGGGGGGCAGATCGCGGTTTTCGCTATCGGACATCGGTGGCTTCCTTCCGTTCCTTGCCCCTGATATACGCCGCTGGCCCCGCACAGCAAGGTTTGCCCATGTCCCGATCTTATTCCCCCGCGCGCCGCAGCGCCGTTTATCTGCTTGACCAGGTTCTGGGCGAGGGGCGGCTGATGGCCGAATTGCTGGCTGGTGGCGCGTTGGAGCGGCTGGAGCCCGCAGACCGCGCAAGGGCGCAGCGGTTGGCGCAGGATACCCTGCGCGGGCTGGAACGCGCCGACCGTCTGTTGCAGAAACACCTGCGCAAGTATCCCCCGCTGCATACGCGCAACATCCTGCGGCTGGCCACGGTCGAGCTGTGCCTGGGCGGCGATGCCCATGGCGTGGTGAACGAGGCGGTGGCCCTGGCCGGTGCCGACAAGCGCGGCCAGCACATGAAGGGGCTGGTCAATGCGGTGCTGCGCAAGGTGGCCGAGGCCGGGCCGGCCGCCTGGCCCACGTTGCGGGTGCCGCGCCTGCCGAAATGGCTGCGTGGGCCGCTGGTGGCGGCCTGGGGCGCGGATGCGGTTATGACGATGGAGGCCGCGCATTTCGCCGGTGCGCCGCTGGACCTGACGGTGAAGAGCGACGCCGAAGGCTGGGCGGAAAAGCTGGGCGGCACGGTGACGCCCACGGGCTTGGTTCGGTTGGCGCAGGCGGGGCAGGTGTCGGCGCTGCCCGGCTACACCGAGGGTGCGTGGTGGGTGCAGGATGCCGCCGCCGCGCTGCCCGCGCGGCTGCTGAATGCGCAACCGGGCGAGGCGGTGCTGGACATGTGCGCCGCGCCGGGCGGCAAGACGCTGCAACTGGCCGCCACGGGCGCGGATGTGACCGCGCTGGATATCTCGGAGGCGCGGCTGGTGCGCGTGACCGAGAACCTGGACCGCACCGGCCTGCGTGCCGCGATCGTCGCGGGCGATGCGTTGGAGCATACGGGGCAATACGATGCCATCCTGCTGGATGCGCCCTGTTCGGCCACCGGCACGATCCGCCGCCACCCGGACCTGCCCCACGCCAAGGACGGGGCCGAGTTCGGCGCGCTGATCGAATTGCAAGCGGCGATGCTGGATCATGCGCTGGGCCTGTTGAAACCCGGCGGGCGGCTGGTGTTCTGCACCTGCTCGCTCTTGCCGGACGAGGGCGAGGTGCAGGTGGACGAGGCGCTGGCCCGCCATCCCGGCCTGCGGGTGGATCGCGCCGCGCTGGACCGCCCGGGGATCGACCCGGCCTGGATCACGGAAGAAGGCGGGTTGCGCCTACGCCCGGATTTCTGGCCCGATCTGGGCGGTATGGACGGGTTTTACATGGCTGTCCTGCGCCGCGACTGAGCCTATTCCCTGTAACTGCCCAAAACTTGTGCGCGGGACCGCGCCACGAGCATTTTTGTCCAACCGGTAAATTTTACCGATTGATAAAAAATCGAATCGTGGAATACTCGATCCCAATCACAAGGCACCGAAATGGGCACCAACAGGAGAGTTATGGGAATGTCTGCGACACCGCTGACCCCCGGTATCGTCGCGGGGCGTCTGAACCCCGCCGATTATGCCGAGCATTTTACCGATCTGCACCCGCGGCTGGACGATCACGAGGCGCTTGTCGCCGCTGATCGCTGCTATTTCTGCCACGATGCGCCCTGCATCACGGCCTGTCCCACGGATATCGATATTCCGTTGTTCATCCGGCAGATTGCCACCGGCACGCCCGAGGCGGCGGCGCGCACGATTTTCGATCAGAACATCCTGGGCGGCATGTGCGCCCGGGTGTGCCCGACGGAAACCCTGTGCGAACAGGCCTGCGTGCGCGAAGTGGCCGAGGGCAAGCCGGTCAAAATCGGCGAGCTGCAACGCTATGCCACCGACACGCTGATGGCGCAGGGGGTGCACCCGTTCACCCGCGCCGAAGCGACCGGGCGGCGCGTTGCCGTGGTGGGCGCCGGGCCGGCGGGGCTGGCCTGTGCGCATCGGTTGGCGATGAAGGGGCATGATGTCGTGATCTATGACGCGCGGCCCAAGCCCGGCGGTCTGAACGAATACGGCATCGCCGCCTACAAGACGCCCGGCGATTTCGCGCAGGCCGAGGTGGAGTGGCTGCTGAAGATCGGCGGGATCACGGTGGAGAACGGCAAGGCGCTGGGCCGTGACATCACGCTGGACGCGCTGAAGGCCGAGTATGACGCCGTGTTCCTGGGCATCGGTCTGGGCGGCGTGAACGCCCTGAACGCCGAGGGCGAGGACAAGGATGGCGTGCTGGACGCGGTGGATTTCATCGCCGATCTGCGCCAGGCCGGGGATCTGTCGGCGCTGCCGGTGGGCCGCGACGTGGTGGTGATCGGCGGCGGTATGACGGCGGTGGATGCCGCCGTGCAGGCCAAGCTGCTGGGCGCGCTGAATGTCAGCCTGGTGTATCGCCGCGGGCGCGAGCGGATGAACGCAAGCGTTTACGAACAAGACCTGGCCGCATCCAAGGGTGTGCGGATCATCACCAACGCCACGCCCATCGCCGTGCATGGCAATGGTGCGGTGCGCGAGATCGAGTTCGAATACACCAACGACGACCTATCCCCCACGGGCGAGCGGTTCCGTCTGCCTGCCGACCAGGTGTTCAAGGCTATCGGCCAGACCCTGACCGGCGACGGCCTGCCCGATCTGGACGGGCGCAAGATCAAGGTCACGGGCGCCGGGCGCACCAGTGTCGCCGGCGTCTGGGCCGGGGGCGATTGCGCGGCAGGCGGTGACGACCTGACCGTGACGGCGGTGGCCCAGGGCCGCGACGCCGCCGAGGATATTCACGCAACACTGACGGCGGAGGGCTGAGCCATGGCCGATCTGACGACGACTTTCGCGGGCATCACATCGCCCAACCCGTTCTGGCTGGCCTCGGCGCCGCCGACGGACAAGGAATACAACGTGCGCCGCGCATTCGAGGCCGGCTGGGGCGGCGTGGTCTGGAAGACGCTGGGCGAGGATGGCCCGCCCATCGTCAACGTGAACGGGCCGCGCTATGGCGCGATCTGGGGTGCGGATCGGCGGTTGCTGGGCCTGAACAATATCGAGCTGATCACCGACCGCCCGTTGCAGGTGAACCTGGATGAAATTACCCGGGTGAAAAAGGATTACCCCGACCGGGCCGTGGTGGTCAGCCTGATGGTGCCAGTGAACGAGGACGCCTGGAAAGAGATCCTGAAGCGGGTCGAGGATACCGGCTGTGACGGGGTCGAGCTGAATTTCGGCTGTCCGCATGGCATGAGCGAACGCGGCATGGGCAGCGCCGTGGGCCAGGTGCCGGAATACGTGCAGCAGGTGACCGAATGGTGCAAAACCCATTCCGACCTGCCGGTGATCGTCAAGCTGACGCCGAACATCACCGATATCAAGAAACCCGCGCAGGCGGCCAAGGATGGCGGCGCGGATGCAGTCAGCCTGATCAACACGATCAACTCGATCACCTCGGTCGATCTGGACCTGTTTGCCCCCGAACCCACGATTGACGGCAAGGGCGCGCATGGTGGGTATTGCGGCCCGGCGGTCAAACCCATCGCCCTGAACATGGTGGCCGAGATCGCGCGGACCCCATCGCTGCAGGGCTTGCCGATTTCGGGCATTGGCGGTGTGACCACGTGGAAGGACGCGGCCGAGTTCCTTGCGCTGGGCGCGGGCAACGTGCAGGTCTGCACGGCGGCCATGACCTATGGCTTCAAGGTTGTGCAAGAGATGATCTCGGGCCTGTCGCAGTACCTGGACGAAAAGGGCCTGAACGGTGTGCAGGATCTGGTGGGTCGCGCGGTGCCGAACCTGTCGGACTGGCAGCATCTGAACCTGAATTACGTCACCAAGGCGCATATCGACCAGGATGCCTGCATCAAGTGCGGCCGTTGCTATGCCGCCTGCGAGGATACCAGCCACCAGGCCATCGCCATGTCCGAGGATCGCACCTTTACCGTCAAGGACGAGGAATGCGTGGCCTGTAACCTGTGCGTCAATGTCTGCCCGGTCGAGGATTGCATCACCATGGTGGAAATGCAGCCCGGC
>JAASTF010000249.1 GCA_021767525.1 Paracoccaceae bacterium | reverse complement strand
CGCAGGGCCCAAAGAGGCGCTGAAAGGCATCGACCTGGCGATTCCCGAAGGCTCGGTTTTTGGCCTCTTGGGGCCCAACGGCGCGGGCAAATCGACGCTGATCAACATCCTGGCCGGTCTGGTGATAAAAAGCGCGGGCACCGTGCGCATCTGGGGCTTCGACCAGGATGTGAACCCGCGCCAATCGCGCGCAGCCATCGGCGTGATGCCGCAGGAACTGAACCTCGATCCGTTCTTCACGCCCCGCGCCGCGCTCGAGGTGCAGGCGGGGCTTTACGGCGTGCCGAAATCGCAACGCCGCTCGGACGAGATACTGGAACTGGTGGGCCTGTCCGACAAGGCCGAATCCTATGCGCGCACCCTGTCGGGCGGTATGCGGCGGCGGCTTTTGCTGGCCAAGGCGCTGGTGCACAGCCCGCAAATCCTGGTGCTGGATGAACCCACCGCCGGGGTCGATATCGAACTGCGCCAGATGCTGTGGTCGAACGTGCGCAAGCTGAACGAACAGGGCATGACCATCATCCTGACGACCCATTACCTGGAAGAGGCCGAAGAGATGTGCGACGAGATCGCCATCATCAACAACGGCGAAAAGGTGGCCCAAGACAGCACCGCCAACCTGCTGGGCCGGATCGATGCGAAAACGATGGTGATCCACCCCGCCGATGCGGCCGAAACCCTGCCCGAAGGCGCGGGGATGGAGGTCGAACAACGCCCCGACGGCGCCATCGCGATCACCTATAACGCTGCCGACACCTCGGCCGAGGACGTGCTGGCCGCCGTGCACCAGGCGGGCATTTCCATCCGCGACGTGAAAACACTCGAGGCCGATCTGCAAGACGTGTTCCTTGAACTGACGCGGGCCGGGTAGGGGGCAACGGCGCAATCGGCCCCCGCTCGGCGCAGCCGCCGCGCGATCGCAAGACCGCCCGCCGGGCTGTGCACACCGCGGTTACCGAAAAGGGCCGCCTGAAAGTCTGCTTAATATCGCCTGCGCGAATAGCGGCGAAGCCGCCGCGCATCGCCGACGCGCCCCCACGCGGCGGCGATTTGGCAGCCACCGGGCCACGGCCTGAAAGTTCTTCGGATGTGGCGCCATAAAGCGCACCGCTCAACCGCCCCATCGCCCCCGCGCGCGTCGCCGATGCGCGGCTTGGGTCGGGTGAAGGTTGCAGTTGCCGCGAATGGCAACTGTGAACCGGTTCTACCGATTTTCCGCATGGCAACTAGTGTCTGAAATCAGGGTCAGGCCCAAAGCCTTCAGAAATCACATAGGTTCGGATAAGGCTTTGTCGCAGGGCCAAAAATCATAAATTGTAAGCCATCCAAAAAGGAGGTTTTTTGCAGGGGGCGCAAGGTCGGCTATGCGGAAATTGCGGTCTACCAGACTGTCTTCCATGCGCATAACAGTGATCAATCAAAGAACCGCTTGACGGCACAACTACGCACTGCCATTTACCCAACAAACGGCAGATTACTTGGACAATGCTACTTCAAATTTAACCTCTAACGATCTATTTTGCGGGAATACTTATGCTGAAACAGTTCTTGGTTTTTGGTTTTGCAATCGTGGCGGCTAGTGCGCAAGCAGATAATCGGGAGGCTGCTTCCGCTGAATACAATACGTCTTATCTCCAAATCGAAGCGTGTTTTGAAACCGACGTCACCGATCAGGAAACTTGCGTCGTGGCGGGTATTCAAATGTGCGTGGAAGGCTTGGAAACAGTTCTTGAAAGCAAAGGACTTCCTATCCCAGGAGGAGCCGCAGTGTCACCGGACGAGTATTGTAACGACATCGGGTTGGAACGCGTGGACGAGCATCTAAATGCTGTTTATCAACGCATATTGGAGCAAGGGCCTAGGCTGCTTCAATACAGAGAGAACGCGATCGCACATCTCCGCACAGCCCAGCGGCTTTGGGTACAGTTCAAGAATGAAATGTGTTCCGAAGAGAATATTGTTGGTTGGCATGCGGGTGGTTCGGGCTGGGGGGCGGTAACCGCTGAATGCCGTACGCGCCTTTCAATCCAGCAAGCCCAGAACTTGGAACGATACTTTACCATCAGTGACTGAGGCTGCTACCTTCTGAATGAGTTCGCACAATCGGATGCAGGACTCGCCGCTTACTACCTTCCAAAAAACACCGTTTGTTAAACGGCTCGCAAAACGGGAAATTCGTGCGCGTGCTGCGAAGGTCAGCAAAGTCCCGCACACCCGCCCACCAATCGCGTCACCGCCCCCTCACTCCTCCCGATCCACGCGCCCCCTTAACGCCTTCACCTCACCGCGCACCTTCTTGGCCTTCAGCCGGCGTTTCTTTGATCCCAGCGTGGGGCGCGTGGGGATGCGGCGTTTGGGTTTGTGGGTGGCCTTCTCGACCAGCTCGGCCAGGCGCTGGCGCGCGATGTCGCGGTTGCGGGCCTGGCTGCGGGTTTCGTCCACCTGGATCACCACCGCGCCGTCCTTGGTCCATCGCCGCCCCGCCAGCCGTTTCAGCCGCGCCTTGACCGGCCCCGGAAGGTTGGGCGAGCGCGCGGCCTCGAACCGCAGCTCGACCGCGGTGCTGACCTTGTTCACGTTCTGCCCGCCCGGCCCGCTGGCGCGGATGAACTGCTCGGTCAGCTCCCAATCCTCGATGGTGATATCGTTCGTGATGCGCAGCATGGGCTATATGTATGGCATGTGCATGGGATGTGCATCCCTTGTGCATGGCCCTTTCGGCCAATGAAAAGGGCCGCCCAACGGTTCGGACGGCCCCCACAGAATTCGGAGGTGGTGTTGGTTAGGTTACCACCAATTCAGGTTTTTCGCGCCCAAGGGCTGCCTCAGACACGCGCCCCCCGAACTGTTCCGACACCTCTCTCCATTATCCCATTAGACACTAGAGCACCTCCTTTCTGCTGTTGAACCGTAAGGTCAGCCTGCCACAGAAAATCGGTATGTCAAAACAAAATCATGTGGTGCGCGGGATAAGTGCCCCCACGATGATGCGGAAGGGCACAAGTGCCAAAATAGCAAGCGACAGCTTCACCATCCAGTCGGCCACGGCCAGCGACACCCACAGCGGCACCACAGGGCCCACGCCCAGCAGCGGCAGCGCCTCGCCGGCCCAGGACACGTCATTGCCCGGCTCCAGCCAGGTCAGCGCGCCCGAGAAAGCGATGGTAAAGAAAATCGCCGTATCCAGCGTCGACCCCACCAGGGTCGAGGCCAGCGGCGCCCGCCACCAACGCCCCTCGCGCAGACGGTCAAAGATTGCCACGTCCATCAGCTGCGCGGTCAGGAACGCCAGGCCCGAGCCGATGGCGATGCGCAGCGTCACCGCCGGATAGGTATATCCGTCGCCCTGCAACATGATCTGCGTGCCGATGAGCGAGCAGATCACCCCCACCACGAAACCGGCGGCCACCACCTTGCGCGCGGCAGCCACGCCATAGACGCGGTTCATCACGTCGGTGACCAGAAAGGCCAGCGGATAGGTAAAGGCACCCCAGGTCAGCCATTGGCCGAACAGGAATTGCACAAGGATGTTCGAGGCCACGACGATGGCGGCCATGGCAAGAATGCCGGGAATATGGGTGCGGGTCATGATCAGATCCGTTTTTACAAGGTTGCGGAGACTTGGCCCTGCCACCACGCAGGACGGGCCGCGTTTACGCAGGTCGCACCTTTATTGCAAGGGATTTTCGATCACGTAGTCCACGATCTCGGTGCGTTGCAGGGCGCGGTGGTTGTCGTCGGAAACCAGCGTCAGCCGCACGCGCCCCTGCGCGTCTCGCCACACCGCCAGCCCTTCCAGGTTGTCGTGGCGCAGCGCGGGCGCGGTGAACATCACCCTGCCGCGTTGCGGCGCCGTGCCCAGCAGATCGAACCGCCGCACGCGGCTGCGAAATCCCAACCCGTTGAAGCCGCGTTCAAGAACATACAGCGCGCCGTCGGGTCCGTAATCGGCCCCCACCGGCAGAAACCCCGGGTCGCGCGTGATGGAAAAGACCTGGCGCCAGGCCCCGTCCTCCAGCCGCCAGACCGGAAAGGGCGCATCCCATTCGGACGATTTTTCGGGGATGGTGACCAGCCGGCCCTGCGGGTCGATGGCCAGCGCCTCGAGCGCGGCATTGATCGGCAGCGCGGCAAAGGCGGGCAGTCCGGGCAAGCGGCGGGCGCGGCCTTGGGCGGCCAACTCGACCACCCGCGCGCGGCCCTCAAGGCTGACGAATATGCGCCCATCGGGAGCGATGGCCAGCCCTTCGCTGTCGCGCAGGATCGGCTCGGGCGTGGGCATGTCCAGCGTCATAGGCCCGAAGGCCGCGATCTCGACCCCGGTGATCCGGCCGTCACGGCGCAGGATGCGCCCGCGCACCAGCCGCCCACGATCGGTCACCGCCACCATGTCGCGCCCGTCCGCCGACAGCTCGATCCCCGACAGGCCACCGAAATCCGGCAGCGCGGTTTCGATGGTAAAAGCCGACAGGAAACGCGCCGGCTGCGGCCCCTCGGGCGCGCAGCCGGACATCAAGATCAGCGCAAGGCCCGCGATCAGTCGGATTGCAGGACCGCCACGCATTGATTGGGCAGGTCGGCCAGCGTGTATTCACGGCGCGGCTTGGGCTTGGGCGCGTTGGGGTCGGGCGGCGGCGGGTTCAGGATGTTGGCCTGCCATTGCCGCGCATCGGCGCAGCCGTCGCCGGGGGGCGGCGCGGCCTGGTTTTCGCAATCGCGTGCCCCGCGCGGGCAGGCCAGTCGCACGTGGAAATGATAGTGATGGCCCCACCACGGCCGCACCTTGCGCAGCCAGCTGCGGTCGCCCGTTTCATCCTCGCACATCTGCACCTTGGCGCCGGGAAAGACAAAAATGCGCGCGGTGCGCGGATCCTGCGCGGCGGCCTTGATGATCTCGTGATGGGCGCGGGTCCACTTGTCGTTGACATAGGCGCCATTGGCGCGTCGCATCGAGATCGACGAGATATCCTCGCGCTCTTGCCGGGTCAGGTTCAGGCGATTGGCGGGCAGCATCCAGATGTCGATATCCATGCCGATCTGGTGGCTGCG
>JAASTF010000033.1 GCA_021767525.1 Paracoccaceae bacterium | reverse complement strand
GGCCCCGTCAGGCAGACCATAACATAACTATTCCAAGGGCCGGAAAACGGCCCGGCATCAGAGGCACGGACGGTGGCGAAGTCGAGCAGGACAAGCCCCAAGGTTGCGGTGTTGATGGGTGGCCCCTCGGCCGAGCGCGAGGTGTCGTTGTCAACCGGGCGCGCATGCGCCGCCGCGCTGCGGGACGCAGGGTATCAGGTGGTCGAGGTCGATGCGGGCCGCGACCTGCCCGAACGTCTGCGCGAAATTTCCCCCGATGTCGTTTTCAACGCGCTGCATGGCCGCTGGGGCGAGGATGGCTGTGTGCAGGGGATGCTGGAATGGATGGGGCTGCCCTATACCCATTCGGGCGTTCTGGCCTCGGCGCTGGCGCTGGACAAGCAAAAGACCAAGCAGGTGTTCCGCGATGCCGGCCTGCCGGTGGTCGAAAGCCGCCTGGCCGCCGCCGACGAGGTGCGCGCCCGCCACGTGATGCCGCCGCCCTACGTGGTCAAGCCGAACAACGAAGGCTCGTCCGTGGGCATCTACATCGTGGATGAAAACGCCAACACGCCGCCGCAGCTGGCCGACAGCATGCCCGACACGGTAATGGTGGAAACCTATGCGCCGGGGCGCGAGCTGACCACCACGGTGATGGGCGACCGCGCGTTGGGCGTGACCGACATCATCACCGAAGGGTGGTACGATTATCACGCCAAATACGCCGAAGGTGGATCGCGCCACGTGATCCCGGCCCAGATCCCCGACGAGATCACGGCGGCCTGCCTGGATTATGCCCTGCGCGCGCACAAGGCGCTGGGCTGCCGGGGTGTCAGCCGCACCGATTTCCGCTGGGACGAGGCGCGCGGGCTGGACGGGCTTATCCTGCTGGAAACCAACACGCAGCCGGGGATGACGGCCACCTCGCTGAGCCCAGAACAGGCGCAGGCGGCGGGCATCTCGTTTCCCGAGTTCTGTTCCTGGATGGTGGAGGATGCCTCATGCGATCGCTGATCCGCCGCAAGCCCGACACCGCCCCGGCACGCCCCGATCCGGCACCCTCGCGCCTGCGCTATCGGATGCAGCGGCTGATGTTGACGCCGGCCTTCCGCCTGTTCCTGCGCGCCGGCGTGCCGATGGCGCTGAGCTTTGCCGCGGCGACGGCCTGGCTGGCCGACGAGGCGCGACGCGACCAGTTGAACCTGGCGATCGCCGATATCCGCAACCAGATCGAAACCCGCCCCGAATTCATGGTGAACGTGATGGCGGTGGACGGGGCCAGCCTTGGCACCGACGAGGATATCCGCGAAATCCTGCCGCTGGACCTGCCGGTTTCGTCCTTCGACCTGGATCTTGCGGCGATCCTGGACACGGTGCGCGAACTGCCCGCCGTCAAGGATGCCGCCGTGCGCATCCGCACCGGCGGTGTGTTGCAGATCGACGTGACCGAGCGCGTGCCCGCGGTGCTGTGGCGCACCCGTGACGGGCTGGAACTGGCGGATGAAACCGGCGCCGTGGTCGGTGCCGCGCTGGCAAGGGCCGACCATCCCGATCTGCCGGTGATCGCGGGCGAGGGTGCGGTCGACCACGTGCCCGAGGCGTTGCGCATCGTGCGCGCGGCCGGGCCGCTGGCGCCGCGCCTGCGCGGTTTGGTGCGGATGGGCGCTCGGCGTTGGGACGTGGTTCTGGACCGCGACCAGCGCATCCTGTTGCCCGAAGAGCAGCCGGTGCAGGCGCTGGAGCGCGTGATCGCGTTGAACCAGGTGCAGGAATTGCTGGAGCGCGACGTGGCCGCCGTGGACATGCGGCTGGCCGGTCGGCCCACGGTGCGAATGAAACCCACGGCCATCGAGCAGTGGCTGAAGGTGCAAAAGGCGAGTTTGGGAGACTGACAAGAAATGATCGAGCTTTATGAATCCCAGCGCGCGATGCGCAACATGCGCAAGGCCGCGATGCAGCGCGGCGTCGTCGCGATCCTGGATGTGGGCAGCTCGAAGATCGCGTGCCTGGTGCTGCGCTTTGACGGGGCCGAGCGGCTGGAGGCCGAGGGCATCGGCCCGATGGCCGGGCAGGCGGGGTTCCGCGTGATCGGCGCGGCCACCACCAAGTCGCGCGGGGTGCGGTTCGGTGAAATCCACGCCATGCAGGAAACCGAACGCGCCATTCGCACCGCGCTTCAGGCGGCGCAGAAGATGGCCAATATTCGCGTCGATCACGTGATCGCCTGTTTCTCGGGCGCCGAGCCGCGCAGCTATGGCGTGGCTGGCGAGCTGGAATTGCAGGGCCACGTGGTGACCGAACAGGATGTCAGCCGCGTGCTGAGTGCCTGCGACGTGCCCGATTTCGGCGAGGGGCGCGAGGTGCTGCACGCCCAGCCGGTGAATTTCGCGCTGGATCACCGCTCGGGCCTGGGCGATCCGCGCGGGCAGATGGGCCAGCGGCTGGCCTGCGACATGCACATGCTGACGGTCGAGGATACGGCGATCCAGAACCTGGCCCATTGCGTCAAACGCTGCGACCTGGAGCTGGCGGGCATCGCCAGCTCGGCCTATGTGTCGGGCATCTCGGCGCTGGTCGAGGACGAGCAGGAACTGGGCGCGGCCTGCATCGACATGGGGGGCGGGGCCACCGGCGTGTCGATCTTCATGAAAAAGCACATGATCTATGCCGACACGGTGCGCATGGGCGGCGATCACGTGACCAGCGATATTTCGATGGGATTGTCGGTGCCGACCCCGGTGGCCGAACGCATCAAGACGTTTTACGGCGGCGTCGTGGCCACCGGCCGCGACGATAGCGAGATGATCGAGATCCACGGCGAAACCGGCGACTGGGAGCACGACCGCCGCAGCGTCAGCCGGGCCGAGCTGATCGGGATCATGCGCCCCCGGGTCGAGGAGATCCTGGAAGAGGTGCGTGCGCGCCTGGACGCCGCCGGGTTCGAACATCTGCCCAGCCAGCAGATCGTGCTGACCGGCGGGGCCAGCCAGATCCCTGGCCTGGATGGGCTGGCCAGCCGCATCCTGGGCCAGCAGGTGCGCCTGGGCCGGCCGTTGCGCGTGCACGGGCTGCCGCAGGCCGCCACCGGCCCGGCCTTTGCCAGCGCCGTGGGGCTGTGCCTGTTCGCCGCCAATCCGCAGGACGAATGGTGGGATTTCGATCTGCCGGTCGACCGCTATCCGGCGCGCAGCCTGCGCCGGGCGGTCAAGTGGTTCAAGGACAATTGGTAAGCCAATTCGCAGGTGACGCGCGCCGCCCGGCGTGCTAGAGTTATCCACAGGTTGTCCACATAGAGGCAACGCAAAACCCGGAGGGTCGAGCAGGCCATCCGCAAAACCACGGCCCCAACCGCGCGCAACGTGATTCTGCGCGGCGCGCTTGAGTATTGTGTGTAGGCAGGGGCAAACCCGCAAAATCTGGGCGTTTCGGCAAAATCCCGCGAATAACTCGCCAAAACGCCCCATATTTTGTAGCATTTTTGCGTTTTTTTCGTGACGATGCTTGGGCCAGACGGTAAGACTGGTGGGGAAAAATCGCAGAAAAATGCCCGGTCAGGCGGGCCAAAGCACAGGCGGACAGACCATGACATTGAACCTTTCAGTGCCCGGACATGACGAGCTGAAGCCCCGGATCACCGTTTTCGGTGTCGGCGGGGCCGGCGGCAACGCGGTCAACAACATGATCGAAAAGCAGCTGACCGGCTGCGATTTCGTGGTGGCCAATACCGACGCGCAGGCGCTGCAGCAAAGCCAGGCCGAAAACCGCATCCAGATGGGTGTGAAAGTGACCGAGGGCCTGGGCGCGGGCGCCAAGGCCACGATCGGCGCCGCCGCTGCCGAAGAGTCGATCGAGCAGATCGTCGATCACCTGGCCGGCGCGCATATGTGCTTTATCACCGCGGGTATGGGCGGCGGCACCGGCACTGGCGCCGCGCCGATCATCGCGCAAGCCGCGCGCGAGCTGGGCGTTCTGACCGTCGGCGTCGTGACCAAGCCGTTCCAGTTCGAAGGCGCCAAGCGGATGCGCCAGGCCGAGGATGGCGTCGAGGCGCTGCAAAAGGTGGTCGACACGCTGATCATCATCCCGAACCAGAACCTGTTCCGCCTGGCCAACGAAAAAACCACCTTTACCGAAGCGTTCAGCATGGCCGACGACGTGCTGTACCAGGGTGTGAAGGGCGTGACCGACCTGATGGTGCGCCCGGGCCTGATCAACCTCGACTTCGCCGACGTGCGCGCTGTGATGGACGAGATGGGCAAGGCGATGATGGGCACCGGCGAGGCCGAGGGCGAAGATCGCGCGATCCAGGCCGCCGAAAAGGCCATAGCGAACCCGCTGCTGGACGAGATCAGCCTGAAGGGCGCCAAGGGCGTTCTGATCAACATCACCGGCGGGCACGACCTGACCCTGTTCGAACTGGATGAGGCGGCCAACCGCATCCGCGAAGAGGTGGACCCCGATGCCAACATCATCGTGGGCAGCACGCTGGACACCGATCTGCAGGGCGCCATGCGCGTCAGCGTGGTGGCCACCGGTATCGACGCCACCGAAGTGCATCACGACATTCCCGTGCCGCGCCGGTCGATGGCCGCGCCGCTGACGCCGACCGTCGCCGCCGAAGCACCGCAGCCCGAGGCCGAGCCGGAGCAAGAGGCGCCGCAGGTGGCCGCGCAGGCCGAAACCGAAGAACCCAGCCTGTTCGAAGGGCTGGAGGCGCAGCGCGCCGTCGAAGACGAGCCGGCCGAGGACATCTTTGACGAGGCGGCCGTGGCCGAGGACGACCTGCCGCCGCCCGCCTACCGCCCGCAGGCCGCCGAATACCGCCCCCAGCCGGTGGACAGCTACGAGGACGAAACCGAGAGCTTTGTCGCGCCCAAGGCGCCGGCGCCCGGCACGCCCTCGCCCGAGGCGCTGGCCCGTCTGCGCGCCGCGGCCGGCCGCACCCAGCCGCGCGACCAGGCCCCGGCCGCCGCGCAGCAGCCGCAGCCGCAGCCGCAGCATCGCGGCCCCGAGGCGGACAAGCCGCGCTTTGGCATCAACTCGCTGATCAACCGGATGACCGGCCACGGCGAGGCGCAGCCCCAGCAGCAGCCCATCGCCCGCCAGCAGCCGCCGGTGCGCAGCCAGCAGGCCGAGGCGCAGACCAAACCCCGCGCCGAGGCCGATCCCGACCAGGAACGGATCGAAATTCCGGCCTTCCTGCGGCGCCAGGCCAACTGACGTTGCGTCACAGATTTGCGGAAAGGGCCACCCCGAAGGGTGGCCTTTTTCTTTTTTAAAAACAGGGTGTTGCGTGGCAGACTTGGCGTGAATGGCGAAAGCCCGCCGATGGATCGGGGCCATGTTTCAGACCGTTACAAAGAGTGAGTTGAGCGAAACCGCCCCAACCCATAATTAACCCTCAACGCGGGGCAGAAATCCGCGCAGAATTGAGGATGACGTGCAGACAACGTTGAAAACCCCAGTGGCCTTTACCGGTGTCGGGCTTCATTCCGGGCAGCCCGCGCGGATGATCCTGCGCCCCGCGCCGACCGGTCATGGCATCGTGTTCCACCGCAGCGACCTGCGCGTGGGCGATGCCCGTGTGCCCGCCACTTGGGACGCGGTGAACCAGTCGCCGCTTTGCACCCGTCTGGAAAACGCCGAAGGCGCGTCGGTTTCGACGGTCGAGCATATCATGGCCGCGCTGGCCGGCTGCGGCGTGCACAACGCCCTGATCGAGATCGACGGCCCCGAAGTGCCGATCCTGGATGGCAGCGCCTCGCAATTCGTGGCCAAGATTCTGGCGCGCGGCCTGGAAAAGCAGGACGCCCCGGTGCAGGCCATCGAAGTGCTGAAACCGATCGAGGTGCGCCGCGGCGAGGCCTGGGCGCGGCTGAATCCGGCCGCCACGCTGACCATCGATTTTCACATCGACTTTGCCGACCGTGCGATCGGCCGCCAGCACAAGGTGCTGAACATGTCGAACGGCAGCTTCGTGCGCGAGCTGTGCGACAGCCGCACCTTCTGCCGCAAGGCCGATGTCGACACGATGCGCGCCAACGGCCTGGCCCTGGGCGGCACCTTCGAAAACGCCGTTGTCGTCGATGGCGACCGCGTGCTCAGCCCGGGCGGCCTGCGCCACCGCGACGAGGCCGTGCGCCACAAGATGCTGGATGCGCTGGGCGACCTGGCGCTGGCCGGCGCGCCGCTTTTCGCGGCCTATACCGGCCACCGCGCGGGCCATGCCATCACCAATGATCTGCTGCGCGCGCTGTTCGCGAACCCGCAGGCCTGGCGCATGGTCACCTGCGACGCGGCGATGGCTGCGCGCCTGCCGGGTGCGGGCGTGCATCTGGGCGAAATGCGCCGCGTTGCCTGACGCCCAAGTGCCGCAGTTCCAGAATTTGCGCCAAAGGCGTTTTGCACCGAAATTTTCTGTGCTAGGACCATGCCAAGGCCCCGGGATTGACCGGGGTGGCAGGTCCGTTGAAGGAAGAGATCGAGCATGACAGGCGGCAAACCGACAGCAAGGGTCATCGGGGTTGTTCTGTCCTTGGCCATCCTGGCCGGGTGCGGTGCCGTTGACAGGGTCGCGACGGGCCAGGTGCCCATCGAGTCCTTCACCGCGCAGCAGATTTTCGAGCGCGGCGAATACGAGCTGGAAAGCGGCCGCGAGGATCGCGCCGCCTTTTATTTCTCGGAGGTCGAGCGCCTTTATCCCTATTCCGACTGGTCGAAACGCGCGCTGATCATGCAGGCCTATGCCTATCACCGCGATCAGGATTACGAGAACAGCCGGTCGGCGGCGCAGCGCTATATCGATTTCTACCCCACCGATGAGGACGCCGCCTATGCGCAATACCTTCTGGCGCTCAGCTATTACGACCAGATCGACGAGGTGGGCCGCGACCAGGGCCTGACCTTCCAGGCGCTGCAGGCGCTGCGCACGGTGATCGAACGCTATCCCGACAGCGATTATTCACGTTCGGCCGTGTTGAAATTCGACCTGGCCTTCGATCACCTGGCCGCCAAGGAAATGGAGATCGGGCGCTACTACCTGCGCCGCGATCACTATGCCGCCGCGATCAACAGGTTCCGCGTGGTGGTCGAGGATTTCCAGACCACCAGCCACACGCCCGAGGCGCTGCACCGCCTCGTCGAGGCGTATCTGAGCCTTGGCCTGACGAACGAGGCGCAAACCGCCGGCGCGATCCTGGGCTACAACTTTCGTGCGACCGACTGGTACGAAGACAGCTACAAGCTGCTGACCGGCCGCGGGCTGGAGCTGGAGGCAGCCGGCGACAACTGGCTGTCGCAGATCTATCGCCAGATGATCCAGGGCAAGTGGCTTTAAGGCAAAGCGGGGAGAGTCCCCATCCTGCGGGGTGCGGCTGATGCTGCGGGCGCTTGAAATACGTGACATCCTGATCATCGACCGGCTGGACCTGGTGTTTCAGCCGGGTCTGAACGTGCTGACCGGGGAAACCGGGGCGGGCAAGTCGATCCTGCTGGATTCGCTGGGATTCGTGCTGGGCTGGCGGGGCCGGGCCGAGCTGGTGCGCCAGGGCGCGGAACAGGGCGAGGTGGTGGCCGAGTTCGATCTGCCGCCGGATCACCCCGCCCGCGCCATCCTGGACGAGGCGGGCCTGCCGGCCGAGGACAGCCTGATCCTGCGGCGCGTCAACACCCGCGACGGGCGCAAGACGGCCTGGGTGAACGACCGGCGCTGCTCGGGCGAGGTGCTGCGGCGGCTTTCGGATACGCTGGTCGAGCTGCACGGGCAGCATGACGATCGCGGTCTGCTGGATGCGCGGGGTCACCGGGCGCTGCTGGATAGCTATGGCGATCTGGGCGGGCTGTTGGCCGACACGCGTGCCACCTGGCGCAGCTTGCGCGAGGCGCGCAAGGCCGAGGCCGCGGCCCGCGCCGCGCTGGACGAGGTGCGCGCCGAAGAGGAATTCCTGCGCCATGCGGTGGCCGAGCTGGACAAGCTGGCGCCGGAGCCGGGCGAAGAGGCCGAACTGGATCGCCGCCGCCGCCTGATGCAGGGCGCGGCCAAGATCCGCGAAGACATCGCCCGCGCCCATGCCGCGCTGGGGCTGGAGGGCGCCGAGGGCGCGATGGGCGACGCCCTGCGCTGGTTGGAAGGCGTCGCGGACCGGGCCGAGGGCACGTTGGACGCGCCGCTCGATGCGGTGGGCCGGGCCCTGGGCGAGGTGTCGGACGCGGTGGCGGGGATCGAGGCGGCGCTGGAGCAGCTGGAGTTCAACCCGCACGAATTGGAAGAGGCCGAAGAGCGTCTGTTCGCCATCCGGGGTCTGGCGCGCAAGCATGACGTTCTGCCCGACGATCTGGCCGAGTTCGCCGAAGGGCTGCGCACTCGGCTGACCGCGCTGGACCAGGGCGATGCCGACCTGGCGCAGCTGGCCCGCGCCGTGGCCGAGGCCGAGGCGGCCTATGACAGCGCGGCCGCAGCGCTGACCGAGGCGCGCCGGAAGGCGGCCGTGCGGCTGGACAAGGCGGTGACGACCGAACTGGCCCCGCTGAAGATGGAGCGCGCCGTCTTTGCTACGCAGATCACCGACGCCGACCCGGGCCCCGAGGGGCGCGACACGGTGGCCTTTACCGTGGCCACCAACCCGGGCGCGCCGGCTGGGCCCTTGGGCAAGATCGCGTCGGGCGGGGAGTTGAGCCGGTTCATGCTGGCGCTGAAGGTCTGCCTGACCGGCGAGGATCGTGGCGTGACCATGATCTTCGACGAGATCGACCGCGGCGTGGGCGGGGCCACGGCGGATGCGGTGGGCCGCAGGCTGGCCGCGCTGGCCGAGGGCGGGCAGGTTCTGGTGGTCACCCATTCGCCGCAGGTGGCGGCGCTGGGCGCGCATCACTGGCGGGTGGAAAAGCGGGTGGTGGACGAGGCGACCCTGTCGACCGTGGTGCCGCTGGCCGATGCCGCGCGGGTGGACGAGATCGCGCGGATGGTGTCGGGCGACACGGTGACAGACGAGGCCCGCGCCGCGGCGCGGGCGCTGTTGGCCGGGTAGGGCAAAATCCTTGGAACAAGGATTTTGGGCGCGTTTTTCATATGAAAAACGCGCGTGCCGCTAGATGTCGCGCGCCAGGCGCACAATCCCCATCGCGCACATCCCCAGAACCAGCCCCGACACCACGGTGCGCAACTGGTTGAACCCCTGCCAGCGGGTGGAATAGGCGGTCCAGACCTGTGCGGCCCGGTCAGGGTCGTTGGGCACGCCGTCGGCCATCAGCGCCTGATTCATCGGCACGTTCACCGCCGCGGTCACCGCGAAGGCGCCCAGAAGATACAGCGCCGCGCCCGCCCCGAACCACGCGCCGGCGCGGGCGAACCCCGCCCGCCAGGCCAAAAGCGCGGTCAGTGCCAGCACCAGCGGCGTGCCGAAAAAGGCCGGTGCGAAAACGGCGTTGCGGACCGAGCCGTTCATCCCGTTCATCGCGGCGATCGCCACGCGCGGGTCGATCGCATCCAGGCCCCACATGGTTGAACAGACCCAGGCGTAGAAAAACCCGAAGATCGCCGCCGACAGCAACAGCGATAACGCGGCAGAGAATGTAAGGGCAGGAAAACGTGGCATGGAAAATCCTTTGAACGGTTGAAATCGCTTTCGGTCAAACGTGGCGGCGCCGGTTTTCCGTCGTGCGATCAGGGGGTACGATCCAGTTTCGTGCTGAGATGGATCAGCGATTCCGAGCTGCGCACCCCGCGCGCCTCGCCGATGCGGTCGAGCGTTTCGTCCAGAACCTCGGTGCTGTCGGCGCTCAGCTGCACGATCAGGTCGAACCGGCCGCTGGTGGTGTGCACGCTTTCGACCTGCGGCAGGGATTTCAGCCGCGCCAGTACGGCGGGGCCGCTGCGTGGCTCGATCTGCAACAGCGCTGTGGCGCGCAGCCGGGGCGCGACGGCCTGGCCCAGCTCTACCCGGTAGCCGCGGATGGTCCCCTGCGCCTCCATCCGTTCCAGCCGCGCTTGCACGGTGGTGCGCGCCAGCCCCAGCCGCTTGGCCAGGGTGGTGACTGGGCTGCGGGCGTTTTCGGCCAGCAGGGCGAGGATCGCGCGGTCTGTGTCGTCAATCTGTGTCATGTTTCGTCATTATGCCGAAAGCATGAGTCATTTCCATCAAAATGCCACGCGCATCTGACGCCAGCCTGCGGAACACTGAAAGGAAAACAGGCAACAGGACGAGGCATATGCAGGATCTGACCCATTTCCCCGACCCCGAAACCTGGCTGCGGCGGCATCGGCCAGACGCGCCGGTGATGTTCTTTTCGCCCGCCACCCTGCGCGCCACGGCCGCGCGGTTTCAGCAGGGATTCCCGGGGCTTGTGACCTATGCGGTCAAGGCGAACCCGCGCACCGAGGTGCTGGAAAACCTGTGCGCGGCTGGGATTTCGGCGTTTGACGTGGCCTCGCCCCAGGAAATGGCGGCGGTGCGGGCGGTCTGCCCGGATGCCGTGCTGCATTACAACAACCCGGTGCGCAGCCGGGCCGAGGTGGCGGCGGCGCGGGCCTGTGGCGTGGCCTCGTATTCGGTGGATTCGTTTGACGAGTTGGACAAGCTGGCGGGCTGCGGCGACGTGGAAATCGCCGTGCGGCTGGCGCTGCCGGTGCCCGGCGCGGCCTATGATTTCGGCGAGAAATTCGGTGCGTCGCCTGATCTGGCACAGGCGCTGCTGGCCCGGGTGGCGGCGATGGGCGCGCGGCCGGCGATGACCTTTCATCCCGGCACGCAATGCGCCGAGGCGGATGCCTGGGCGCGCTATATCGCGGCCTGCGCCGAGATCGCGGAACAGGCGGGCGTGCGGTTGCAGCGGCTGAACGTGGGTGGAGGTTTCGCGGCCCATCGCGCAGGCGCGGCGCCGGATCTGGAGGGCATTTTCACGCGGATCGCGCGGGAAACCGCGCGGTCATTCGGTGCGCAGGCGCCCGCGCTGGTTTGCGAGCCGGGCCGCGCGATGGTGGCCGAGGCGTATTCCCTGGCCACCGCCGTCAAGGCGCGGCGCGGGCCGGGGCAGGTGGTTCTGACCGATGGGATTTACGGCGCGCTGGCCGAGTGGCGCGACATCGCGCCGGGCGACCGGGTGCGGATCGTCACCCCGGATGGCTGCCCGCGCCGGGGCACGCCATCCCCGCATATCGTCTATGGCCCGACCTGCGACAGCATCGACCGCCTGCCCGAACCGCTGCAGCTGCCTGCCGATCTGGCCGAGGGCGATATGCTGCTGTTCGACGGCATGGGTGCCTATTCGCTGGCGCTGGCCACGCGGTTCAACGGCTATGGCCCGTCGCAGGTGGTGACGGTGGGCTGAGCCCTAGTCTTGCAGCGCGTCGAACATCTGCTTGTTCAGGCAGAAATCGGGCACCTCGCCCTGCGCGCCGTCGCGCAGGTGGCCCTGGCATTCGCCCACATGGGTGCAATGCGTGCACAGCATCACCGCGCCGCGCAACGCCGAGGCGCCCAGATGGCCCGACAGGATTTCCTGGCCGATATCGACCCCGGCCTTGTCGGCCATCGCGGTGACCAGATCGGCATGAAGTTCCAGCTTGTTGAACATGGCGCATCCTTTCGCGGCTGCAAAAATGATTGTCTGTGTTCATTAAAGCGGCAAGCCCGCCCGACGCGCCTTGATTTGCATCAAGCGGCCTCTGGACAGCGGAGCACGGTAAGCTACTGTCGCCTTGACAGCTGCGCGAGGGGACAGTGATGGAAAAATTCGGGAAAAGCCAATCGGTCAAACGGGTTGAGGATGTGCGCTTTCTGACAGGGCAGGGGCGGTACGTGGATGACATTGCGCCGGCGGATGCGCTGCACGCCTTCGTTCTGCGATCCAGCCAGGCGCATGGCACCATCACCGAGCTGGACGTTGAGGATGCGCGCGAGATGCCGGGTGTGCACTTGGTCATCACCGCGCAGGATCTGGCCGAGGCCGGTATCACCGAGGGCATGGTCGCCACCGTCGTCGACAACCGCGACGGCAGCAAGGGCGCGGCCCCGCGCCGTCCGATCCTGGCCGAGGGCAAGGTGCGTTTCGTGGGCGAGCCGGTGGCAATGATCGTGGCCGACAGCCTGGCCGAGGCGCGCGACGCCGCCGAGGCGATCATGCTGGATATCGACGATCTGCCCGCCAAGCTGGACCTGACGCCGGGCGGCACCGCCCTGCATGACGAGGCGCCCGACAACCGCGCCTTTGACTGGGGCATGGGCGACGAAGACGGATGCGCCGACCTGTTGAACAGCGCGGCCCACGTGGTGCGGCTGGAGGTCGAGGATAACCGCGTCATCGTCAACTCGATGGAGCCGCGCGGCTGTTTCGCCGAATGGGACGGCACGCGCCTGCACCTGTCGGTGAACGGGCAGGGTGTGTGGGGCCCCAAGGGGCAGCTGGCCAAGATACTGAACCTGGACGAAGACAATGTGCGCGTGACCAACCCCGACGTGGGCGGCGGCTTCGGCATGAAGGCGATGACTTATCCCGAGTATTTCCTTTGCGCGCACGCGGCGATGAAACTGGGCCGCCCGGTGCGCTGGATGTCGGAACGCACCGAGGCCATGCTGAGCGACAACGCGGGCCGCGACCTGGTGCACGAGGTGGCGCTGGGGTTCGACGAGAACAAGAAGTTGATCGCCTATCGCGTTGATACAAAATGCAATCTTGGCGCCTATAACAGCCAGTTCGGGCAGCCGATCCAGACCCAGCTGTTCAGCCGCGTTCTGACCGGCGTTTACGACATTCAGAAAACCTATTTGCATGTCGAGGGCTATTACACCAACACCACGCAGGTCGATGCCTATCGCGGCGCGGGCCGCCCCGAGGCGATTTACGTGCTGGAACGCGCGATGGACATGGCCGCGCGCGAGCTGGGCGTGGATGGCTGGGAGCTGCGCCGCCGCTGTTTCATCCAGCCCGACCAGTTCCCCTATGACACGCTGACCGGCGAAACCTATGACGTGGGCGATTTCCCCCGCGTGCTGGATCATGCCGCCCAAACTGCTGATCTGGACGGGTTCGCCGCGCGCCGCAAGGCGTCCGAGGCCAAGGGCAAACTGCGCGGCATGGGCCTGTGTTACTATATCGAAAGCATCCTGGGCGATCCTTCGGAAGGCGCGAAGGTGGAATTCAACGACGATGGCACCGTGTTCATCTATGTCGGCACGCAATCGAACGGGCAGGGGCACGAAACCGTCTATGCCAAGTTCCTGAGCGATCAGACCGGCATTCCTGCCGACAAGATCACCGTGATCCAGGGCGACAGCGACAGGATCAAGCAGGGCGGCGGCACGGGCGGGTCGCGCTCGGTCACGGTGCAGAACAACGCCACGCTGGCCACGGTCGATGTGATGATCGCCGCATTCACGCCCTATCTGGCCGATAAGATGGGGGTGGAGGCAAGCGATGTCAGCTTTGATGACGAAACCTTCCGTGCGCCGGGATCGAACCTGACGCCCACCATGCTGGAGGCCGCGGCGATGGCCCGCGCCGACGGGCGGGACGATCTGCTGGTGCATCAGGCCCGCGCCACGCTGGAGGCGCGCAGTTTCCCCAACGGCGCGCATATCGCCGAGGTCGAGGTGGACCCGGATACCGGCGTCGTCACGCTGGATCGCTATTCGGTGGTCGACGACTTCGGCAACCTGATCAACCCGATGCTGGCCGAGGGGCAGGTGCATGGCGGGGTGGCGCAAGGCGTGGGCCAGGCGCTGACCGAAAGCGTGGTTTACGATGCCGATGGGCAGCTGCTCACGGCAACGTTCATGGACTATGCGATGCCGCGGGCCGATGATCTGCCCATGATCGCGTTCGAGACCGAGCCGGTCCCCTCCACCGCCAACATCATGGGGATGAAGGGCTGTGGCGAGGCCGGAACCGTCGGCGCGATGGCCGCCACCGCGAATGCCGTGATGGATGCGCTTTGGACGCGCGGGGTGCGCCGCGCGGACATGCCCTTTACCCCGCACCGGGTGTGGAAAATGCTGAACGATGCCATGGAGACAGCTGCATAACCGGATCCTAAGCTGGATCTGGCCGGGCCGCGCGGCCCGGCGCTCGGCGCCGATCCGGCGCGAGGGCGGGCTGATCCACGTCATCATCCTGGATGGCACGATGAGTTCGATGGAGCCCGGCTGCGAAAGCAATGCCGGGCTGGCCTGCCGGTTGTTGAGCGGCATCGGCGCCCCGGTCAGCGTCTATTACGAACCGGGGCTGCAATGGCCCGACTGGCGCAGCACGCCCGACGTGATGCTGGGGCGCGGCATCAACCGGCAGATCCGGCGCGCCTATGGCTATCTTGCCAGCCGCTATCGCCCCGGCGACCGGATTTTCCTGATGGGTTATTCGCGCGGCGCCTACGCGGTGCGCAGCTTGGCCGGGGTGATCGACACCGTGGGCCTGCTGCGGGCGGACTGCGCGACGGAACGCAATGTGCAGACCGCCTATCGCCATTACCAATCGGCCCCCGGCAGCCCGATTGCCCGCGATTTCCGCCGCGCCTATTGCCACGACGCGGTCGAGATCGAGATGGTGGGCGTTTGGGACACGGTAAAGGCGCTGGGATTTCGGGTGCCGTTCCTGTGGCAATGGTCCGAGGCGCGCCACGCCTTTCACAGCCACCAGCTGGGCCCGTCGGTCAAGCACGGGTTTCACGCGCTGGCGCTGGATGAAACCCGCAGCGTCTATGCGCCGGTTTTGTGGGAAACGCCCGAAGATACGACCGCGCCGCGCGCCGAACAGGTGTGGTTTCGCGGCACGCATGGTGATGTGGGTGGCCATCTGGGCGGGGACGAGGCGGCGCGCCCGCTGGCCAATATCCCGCTGGTCTGGATGCTGGAGCGGGCCGAGCTGTGCGGAATGCCGTTGCCCGAGGGCTGGCAGGCGCGGTTCCCCTGCGATCCGGCCGCGCCGTCCATCGGAACGTGGCGGGGCCTGGGCAAGCTGTTTCTGCTGCGCCGGCGGCGTGTGCTGCTGGCCGACCGCAGCGAGCGGGTGCACGAAACCGTGGGCCAGCCCGAGATCGACCTGGCCGCGCCCCTGGTCGACCCGGTGCAAGGGTGACGGGAACACCCGGGCGCGCGCCCGTGTGAGGCGGGGCCGCGCGGCCCCGCTTTGGCACCTCTTTAGCCCGCTTTCATGATGATGCAGGTGGTCGAGCCGGTGGCATAAAGCTTGCCATCCTCGACGCCCCTGATCTCGCCATTGGCGATGCCGGTCGACCGGCCCGCGTGCTGGCACCAGCCGGTGGCCCGCACCTGCATGCCCAGCCTGATCGGGCGCAGGATATTCACCTTGTATTCCAGCGTCGTATACACATGCCCCTGCGGCACCTTGGTCATCACCGCGCAGGCCATGCAGCTGTCCAAAAGCGTGCCATACCAGCCGCCATGCAGCGTGCCCATCGGGTTGGTGTATTGAAATTCCGGCACACCGTCGAACGCGACGCAGCCATCTTCGACCAAGGTGATCCAGTAGTTCAGCGCCTGTGCGATGGGCGGGCCGGGCACGCGCCCGTCCAGCACCATCTGCATGGTTTCCAGCCCCGACCGGCTGGCGGTTTCTTCAAGCGTCGGCAGATCGGCGGGCGAGCTGGCGTAGCGGCGGTCGGTGGCGGTCATGGCGCGTGTCCCCTGGCTGTTCCGCGCCAAGGCTGGCGCGGGCGCGACCGGGGGGCAAGCGTTACGCCACGTTTTCCAGCTGCACCTTGGGCGTCACACCCAGCGCGTGGCACACGTCGCGCGTCAGCTCGGGGCGGTTCAGCGTGTAGAAATGCAGACGCTTCACCCCGCCTTCGATCAGCGTGCTGCACTGTTCGGTGCAAAGCGCCGTGGCCAGCAGGTCGGCCCGGTCGTCGCGGATCGCCTTGTCGAACGCGTCGTCCAGCCAGGCCGGAACCGAGGTGCCGCATTTCAGCGCAAATTTCCGCACGCCCTTCCAGTTTTCGATGGGCAGCACGCCGGGCGTGATCTTGTCGCCATCGATCCCGGCCTTTTGGCAGGCATCGCGGAAGCGGAAGAAGGTGTCGGTGTCGAAAAAGAACTGGGTCAGCGCCTCGTCCGCGCCGGCATCCAGCTTGCGCTTCAGCCATTCGACATCAGCCTTGGCATCGGGCGATTCGGGGTGCTTTTCGGGATAGGCGCCCACGCGGATGGTAAACTTGCCGGTGTCGGCCAGTGCCTCGATCAGCTCGATCGAGTTGGCGAAGCCCTCGGGGTGGGGTTGAAACCCGTCGCTGCCCTTGGGCGGATCGCCCCGCAGCGCCACGATTTCGCGCACGCCCGCCTCGGCAAAGCCGTTGGCGATCTCCAGCGTTTCGGCCTTGGTCGCGTTCACGCAGGTCAGGTGCGCGGCCACGTTCAGCCCGCTGGTCTTGTGCAGGGTCGCCACCGCGTCGCGCGTCAGGTCGCGGGTGGTGCCGCCGGCGCCATAGGTCACCGAGACGAAACGCGGGTCCAGCGGCGCCAGCACGTTGATCGTATCCCACAGGCGGAACGACGCCTCGAGGTTTTGCGGCGGGAAGAATTCAAACGAAACGTCGGGGGTGCGCATGGCAGGTATCCTTTTGGTTTCATCCCTTGTGGCAGGCGGGCCATTGTGAGACAACTTCATAATATCGAACATCAACATGAGGCGAACGATAGGTGCATATCGAATTTCGTCATCTTCGCACGATCAAGGCCATTCACGAGGCGGGCGGGCTGGCCAAGGCCGCCGATCAGCTGAACATCACGCAATCCGCGCTGAGCCATCAGATAAAGGGGATCGAGGACCAGGCGGGGGTCGAGCTGTTCGTGCGCCGCTCGAAGCCCTTGAAACTGTCGGCGGCGGGGCTGCGCCTGCTGCGCGCGGCCGAGAAAATCCTGCCCGAGGTCGAGGCGCTGCAGGCCGAATTCGCGGGGCTGCGCGATGGCCATGCGGGGCGGATGCATATCGCCATCGAATGCCACGCCTGTTTCGAATGGCTGTTTCCGGTGCTGGAGCAGTTCCGCAAATCCTGGGCCGATGTGGATGTCGACATTCGCCCCGGCCTGGCCTTCGATGCGCTGCCCGCGCTGATGAAGGAAGAGGTCGATCTGGTCGTCTCGTCCGACCCCGAGGATCTGCCCGGCGTGACCTTTACGCCGCTGTTCGATTACAACCCGGTTTTCGTGGCCTCCAGCCATCATCCGCTGGCCGCGAAAAAGTTTATCGAGGCCGAGGATTTCCGGGGTGAAACCCTGATTACCTATCCGGTGGAACGCGCGCGACTGGACGTGTTCAGCCAGCTTTTGACCCCCGCCAAGGTCGAGCCCGCGGCGATCCGGCAGGCCGAACTGACGGCGGTGATCCTGCTGCTGGTGGCCAGCAATCGCGGCGTTAGCGTCTTGCCCGATTGGGTGGTGCGCGAGGTCAAGTATTCCAGCGATTACGTCACGCGGCCGCTGACCGCGCAGGGCATCACCCGGCGCCTTTATGCCGCCACCCGCACCGAGGATCTGGAAAAGCCCTATGTGCAAGAGCTGATCCAGCTGGCCGGGGCCGAGGCGCAGAGGATGCAGGCTGCGTGATGCGGAAAAGGGGCGGCGCCGCGGCGCCACCCCGTGCAGGGCGTTAGCCTGCCAGTTTCGCGGTCATTTCGACCAGCCGCCTGGACTGGTGGCTGACGGCGGCCTTGCCCGCATCGTCGAACTCGCCCGCCTTGGTCGAAAAGCCGTAGGGGTTGCCGCCGGCGGCCGGCACGCTTTCGTCGGTAAAGCCCGGCGCCACGATCACCGCGCCCCAATGCATGACCGAGGTATAAAGCGTCAGCAGCGTGGTTTCCTGCCCGCCATGCGCGTTCTGCGCGCTGGTGGCGGCGGTCACGGTCTTGTTGGCCAGCTTGCCCTCCATCCACAGCGGGCCCAGCGTGTCGATGAAGGCGCGCACCTGGCTGGGCGTGCCGCCATAGCGGGTGGGCATGATGAAGAAATAGCCCTGCGCCCAATCCATGTCGTCATGGCTGATTTCGGGGATGTCCTGCATCTTTTCCAGCTGCGCGGCCCAGGCCTCTTGCGATTGAACCACCTCTTTCGGGGCGGTTTCGGCAAAGCGCACAAGGCGCACATCGGCGCCCGCGTCGCGTGCGGCCTGCGCGGCGGTTTTGGCCACCTGGTGGTTGGTGCCATAGGTCGAATAAAAGGCGATCAGTATCTTTGGCGTGCTCATGGTCTGCTCCTGACAAATGCCGTTGATCCTGATGCGCCATGTAGGCGCGGGCGCGGGCGATGTCTCGTGCACAGCCGAGCAGGGCCTGTGCGCAAAACGCCCCCGTCCGACGCCCCCTTGGCAAGCGCGGCGCAGGCGCGTATACGCGCGCCCTGTAGAACAGGAGCCGATGACATGCAGGGCAGCGCCAATCTGAACGTGATGATCAAGGCCGCGCGCAAGGCGGGGCGGTCGCTGGTCAAG